>CAUZKS010000192.1:0-4518 GCA_963580625.1 Dehalococcoidia bacterium
GATTGGCGGCAACTCGAAGCGTGCACTAAGACGAACGGCAAAGTACGGGGACAGCTGGCACTGCATTCGCCTGACGCCGGAAGAAATCGCCGGGCAGAAGCCGTTACTTGAAGAGGCGTGTATCGCCGCCGGACGCGATACCGCAGATGTGGGAATTTCGATTCGCACAAGCGTGACCATGGGCGGAACCGAGACGGAGCATGGCCATAGCGAACAACGCGGGCTGATGAGCGGCGAACCTGCGCAGATCATTGAAGACATTGAGAGATACGGGACGGCGGGGGTCGACCATATGGTTCTGTCCGTGGTCGGCAACTCGACTCAAGAGACCGTCGAGAACTTGAATCGATTCGACACAGAAATAAGACCGCATTTCAGCAACTAACCCACCTGACATACCAAGGGGATCCATACATGGTTGAGAGCGCAACGACGGCCACCCTCATCGCCGAGATAGTCGATCGCAAAAGCGTCGTCGCGTTTGACGGTCGACCGATCGAGGACAGCAAACTTCAGGCGATGGTTGAGGCGGCGCGCTGGGCGCCATCTGCCAGCAACAGGCAGCCATGGCGGATCACGCTGGTCCAGGAGGGGGAATCTCGAAAGGCTCTAAACGAGGCGCTTGCGCCCGGCAATCAGGTGTGGGCGCCGAGCGCTCCCCTGCTTGTGGTTTTCGCGACCGATGTGCCAGACCCCGAACGACCGGCTTCCGGAGCTAAGATGATGCTCGACACCGGGTTCGCAGGCCAGAATCTAATGCTGGAGGCCGTCCACCAGGGTCTCAGGGTGCATGCTATGGCGGGATGGGACGAGGGCAAAGTTAAGGCGGCGCTCGACATCTCTGAAGGTAACGTAGTGGCGTTTGTCGTTGCCGTGGGATACGGCGGAGACGTTAGCGCGTTGTCTGAAGATCTCCTCGCAAAAGAGAACCGTGACCGTGTCCGAAACGATGTCGGAGAAAACTTCTTCGACGGGAAGTTCGGAGTTCCCTGGAAGGCTTGACCTAGTAAACACAGTGTAGTGGCGGCGCTTGCCCCGCCCGTCAAGTAACCAGCCAGAAAGTCGCATATTGAAGATCACTGGACTCAAGTCGTTCCCGGTCGCAGACGCTGAAGGCAATAAATACTTTTTCGTCAAGGTCTACACGGACGCCGGTATAGACGGAATCGGAGAAGCCGGTATTCGAATCTGGGGCAACGCCATAGGCAAGGCCGTTGAGCACCTCTCAGAGATACTCATTGGCGAAAACCCGTGGTCTACGGAACGTCACTGGCAAAAAATGTTCCGTGGCAACTTCTTTCCTGCAGACAAGGTGTACATGTGCGCCATCAGCGCCATCGACATCGCCCTGTGGGACATCAAGGGCAAGTCCGTGGATATGCCGGTCTACAAGCTGCTGGGTGGTCCTGTCAGGGACAAGGTCGTTTGCTATCCGCATACGCAAGGCAAGACTCTGGTCGGGCTTGTCGATAACTGCAAACAGGCGGTGGATGACGGCTGGAAGTTCGTGCGCTGGGGGCAGCCCGAGACCCACGGCGAGCTTGAGTACAGCGGGGACGCTGGCCGACTTGAGCCGTTGAAGTCCATGCGTCTGGCGGTCGAGCAGATGGGAGCGGTACGTGACGCTGTCGGTCCGGACATCAGTATCTGTTTTGATGTGCACACGAGATTGGACACACGGCACACAATCGAGATGTGCCGTGATCTCGAGTCATTCAAACCTTTCTTTATCGAAGACCCGATCAGGTCAGAGAACCCGGCTAGCTACCGCAAGATTGCCGCCAACATCAACCTGCCTATCGCCGCCGGTGAGCAGTGGGCATCCAAGTGGCCGTTCCGAGAGGTGATCGAACAGGAGACGATCGACTACGCACGTATCGACCTGTGCATCGTCGGCGGCATCACCGAGGCGCTCAAGATCACTCACTGGGCGGAGACGCACTACATAGACATCGTTCCACACAACCCGCTTGGACCGGTTAGCGCGGCCGCCTGCGTATCGCTCACGATGGCCTCCACAAACGTGGGTGTTCAGGAGATGCCGAAGCGCCCCGGGACATTTGCCACGGACCTGTTCCCGCAGCAGATCGGTTGGGAGGACGGTTACGCCTTCTGCCACGATGCACCGGGGCTTGGGATCGTGTTTGACGAAGACGCAGCGGAAGCGAACCGGGTGGACCCGCAGGGCTGGGTGCCGCAACTGTACCGGGACGACGGTGCACAGACGAACTGGTAACCACCCATACGGGAATCACCACACCGCACTATCGCATGAGGAGCCTCAATTGAAAGTCAGCGCAATCAAATCTTACCCGGTCCAGGATGGCGACGGGCGTGGTTACTTCATCGTTAAGGTGGAGACGGACGCCGGCATCTACGGCCTTGGCGAGATCGGTATACGCAACTGGGGCAACGCCATAGAGACGGCCATCGCCCACCTGTCTGAGGTCGTGATCGGACAGGACCCGTGGTCGACGGAGAAGCTCTGGCAGAAGATGTTCAGGGCCAACTTCTTCCCCGCTGACACGGTTTACGGCTGCGCCATCAGCGCCATCGACATCGCCCTGTGGGACATCAAGGGCAAGTCGGTGGACATGCCGGTCTACAAGCTGCTCGGCGGTCCGGTTCGCGACAAGGTCGTCTGCTACCCGCACGTTAACGGCAACACGCTCCAGGAGCTGATCGACGACTGCAAAGCGCACGTGGATCGCGGCTGGAAGTTCGTCCGTTGGCACCAACCACAGACCTTGCCCGGCCTCTACAACGACATCGACGGGCACGGCATTCTTGAGCCACGTGAATCGATGAAGCTAGCGGTAGAACAGATCGGTGGCGTTCGTGCCGCCCTGCCGGATGTCGAGATCTGCTTCGACGTTCACACCAGGCTGGACACGACCCACGTGATCGAGATGTGCCGTGACCTGGAAGAGTTCAAGCCTTTCTTTATAGAGGACCCCATCAGGTCAGAAAATCCGGCCAGCTATCGAAAGATCATGGACAAGATCAATCTGCCTATCGCCGCCGGCGAGCAGTGGGTGTCCAAGTGGCCGTTCCGAGAAGTGATCGAGAACGAGACGATCGACTACGCACGTATCGACCTGTGTATCGTCGGCGGCATCACCGAGGCGCTTAAGATCACCCACTGGGCGGAGACGCACTACATCGATATTGTCCCGCACAACCCGCTCGGCCCGGTCAGTGCCGCGGCCTGCGTGAATCTGTGCATGGCCTCCACCAACGTGGGCGTACAGGAGATGCCCCGACAGCCGGGCACGTTCGCCAACGATCTGTTTCCGCAACAGATCGAGTGGGAAGACGGCTACGCCTGGGTGCCGGACGCGCCGGGGCTCGGCGTGGACTTCGACGAGAGCGTGGCGGAGTCGAATCGTGTTGACCCGCGAGGATGGGTCTCGCAGCTCCGGCGAAACGACGGCGCTTTTACGAACTGGTAGTCAAGGACGGAATTGCAGTTACACGCGGCCAGCTCGAACACATGAATCGGAATCACCTGGTCGCGATCGTCGTCGGGGTCGTTTTACTTGCGATTCTGTGGTTCTTCGTTGTTCCACTCTTGCTGGATCTCGGCGAGAAGAGCGGAAAGGACGCTGCGCTGGGATGGATTGTGCTGATCGGGGCGACCCTCATCGTCAGCTGGGTCATGTTCCGGCCGCCCGGATTCCAGGCGGAGGCTGAAGCGAGAAATATCCGCCGCCGACAGGGACTACGGCGATCGGAAAACCAGCGTCGTAGACGCGATCGGTCTTAATCGCTAGCAGTCACTACCACCTCGGCACCTACAGCCTTGTTGAAGCGTGGCAGCAATTCCTTGTTGAACAGCTCCATGCTGTAGTTCCAGGCCCGTTTGTCATCGTCGTCATCCCAGTCAAAACTCATCACGTCGATGGCCCCAAACGGACCAGTCTCTTCCCATAGTCTCAGTAGTCGGTCTAGAGCCGTGTCCACGTCCCCGGCGATTATCTGCTCGCCGATGAAGTAGTCCATGTTGACCTCTGAGTCGGACATCGACAGGTCTTGCTTCATTATTCCAAGTCCAGGGCCGGCTTTGATAGCTCCCGTCAAATGCTTATACGCGGTCTCGATTGAATTGGTGCGGGCACGCTTCTCCGCTTCCGCCGTGGTATCCGCGAGAAAAATAGTTCGAGCGATCTTCCATGTTGATCGATCTGCCGGGTTACCCACCTCCAGGGCCGCCTGCTCGTACGTAGCCCACTGATCTTTCAGCACATCTACCGGAATGATGGAGTGGCTGAAGAGCTGAAACCCGTGTCGTGCAGCCGCCTTAACGGACCCTGAGCCGCGTGAAGAAACGGGAACCGATATCGGTGGGCGTGGCTTCTGGTACGGCTTCGGTGGATAACCATAGCCAAGGTCCTCGTTCACCGACTTCAACTTCACCGTCCAGTGCTCACCCTTGAACTCATATGGCGGATCGGACGACCAGACCTTGAGGATCATGTCGATCGCCTCAGCCATCCTGGAGTGCATCTGCTTGGGGTC
>CAUZKS010000193.1:0-4497 GCA_963580625.1 Dehalococcoidia bacterium
TGCCGTTCAGATTTGGGTCGTTGATCAGGCCCTTCCAGCCGACCGTTGTCCGTGGTTTCTCGAAGTAGACCCGCATCACGACGAGTATGCGATCACTAACGCGGTCGGCGAGTTTCGCTAGTTTCTCAGCGTACTCAAACCCGGCCTTCTCATCATGGATGGAGCAAGGGCCGACAAGCATCGCCATGCGGTCATCCTTGCCGGCCATGATGTCTTCCAATTCGTGGCGGGTACGCGCAACAAGGGCCGTCGCTTCGGGCGTGATCGGGAGCTCTGAGAGGTAATCGTCCGGGGTGCCAAGGCGATCCATGCGTTCCACATTTACGTTAGAGGTAGTCATATCGTTTCGGGATCTTTCGGTTTTCGGTGTGGGTGTTGTGTGAGAGAGGGTTCGGGCTACTGGCGGCCTGGATAAAAGAACCGTCGACAGTGGCATGCCGGGCCGTCGCCTATGGAGAATATGCCTTGTTGAGTCATGTGAACTTGGGGCCTTTTACGAGGGATGGGCGGAATACGCGCGTAAGTACCGTGGGCAGCAAGAAATTGGAATTTACGGGCGCCCGGGCGGGAATTTAGCCGCTATAGGTATAGGGACGCCCGCTCGTAAACAACGGGACCAGGGTGAAGCGCGTAAAGGCACTGCACACCAGTGTGTGTGCGGAAGTTGCGCCTTCAATTGTCACCGGTCGACCGATCATTTACTTAATTTCTTGATCTCTCTTGAACTGTTCAGGTCAGGTCGCTCTGTTTCGTTCGCAAGTTTACCGCGTCTCGCAGGTATATGTGTTTTATATCCTGCGGCGCTCGATCTGTGTTCCACATCATCAGCACTCGGATGCAGCGTGGAAACCCGTGCGGCACGGCCATCTCGTGGCTGTGGAGCAGCGGCACATGTACCCATCCCAGCATGCGGGCTGCGACGGCCGGGAACTCGGACACGAGGTCAATGGTGGTGGTGAACTGGACCGAGGCGAGATCGTCTTTGTCGATACCGTTGGCTTCAACGATCTCGGTAATCAACTCCGTGGTTGCATCGAGAATCGCTTCTCTTGTGTCCTCGGTCACCGTCGTGGCCCCGCGTACGCCTCTAACAGTCATCGTGCTCCCGATGGTTCAAGCCGGATTTCGTCGTGACGCCGCAGGCCGAGGTTCATCGACTGCGCGGCGAGCAGTTTAGCCCACGCGAGTCCCCGCGGCCAGTTCGCGCACAAACGCTCCCGCCCGTTCCGCTGATGTCTCCTCAGGCCCGGCTCCGATAATGTCCACCAGAGCGCTCCCAACGATGGCAGCGTCGGCAAACGCGGATATCTTTCGTACATCGTCCGGCGTCCGGATTCCGAAGCCGACCGCGATCGGCAGACTTGTGTGCCGTCGAACCTCGTCCACCAACCCGTGTACCCGGTCAAAGGCGGTCTCAGCCACCCCGGTAACGCCGAGCACGCCGACGCAGTAGATGAAGCCGGAGGCGTGTGCACACGCCTCTTCAAGCCTCCGGTCTGGGCTGGTGAGCGCCACAAGCGGGATCAGGTTCAGGCCGTACTTCTCGGTAAGCGCTTTGAGCTCAGCATTCTCTTCAGCCGGGAGGTCTGGAACGATGAACCCGTCTATTCCCGCTTCTGCGGAGTCCTTGCAGTAGCGCTCGACGCCGTAAGACAGGATCGGGTTGTAGTAGCCCATGAACACCATAGGTACTGTAACTCCGGCGTTCCGGAGTTCACGGGCGACGGTGATTGCGGTCTCGGAAGAGACGCCCAGTTCAAGCGCGTGCTGGCTGGATTTCTGGATCGTCGGTCCCTCGGCCAGCGGATCGCTGAACGGGATCCCGAGCTCGATCACGTCCGCGCCGGCGGCTTCAAGCTCCGGAACGATTTTGAGGGTGGCCTCAACAGATGGATAGCCGATGGTGACGAACGGCACTAAAGCGGCCCGGCCTTCATCGCTGGCCCGTTGAAACGCGGAGTTCAGTCTTTCTGACATCTCAGACAAGTTAACTTTCTTGTAATGGGAACTAACATTTTATGAGGCGATGTATGGTCAATTGACCAGAAGCGTCGCCACTATATTTTGGACTGCGTGGGCGACCATACTCGGGTAGATCGACCCAGTGCGTACATAAAGCCATGCCAGGACGATACCAAAGATGAATATCGGGACCAGCGCGCCGATGCTGAAATGGAATGCCGAAAACAGGGCAGCGCTAATGAGTATGCCGCCCCAGAGTCCGTAGCGCCGGGCAAAAACGGGAAGGGCGAACCCGCGGAAAAAAATCTCTTCGCAAAACGGGCCGAACAGACCGATGACGATTATAGAAAACGCCAGCTGGACTCCGGAATAGTCCACCAGCTCGTTGGCAGGTTCCGGGATCTTCAGCAGGTCGATACCGATCATCTCCGTGAGCAGACTCCACACAGCCAGGGCGACGATCCCGGCGATCCACGCACCAAGCGCTAGTAGGTAAGGCTTTCGGCCTTTGGGCGGCAAAAACCCGAGCTGCTGGATCGTGGCCGCGCGTTTCACCCCAGCGTAAAAATAGACGGCACCCAGGAAAAATGCTTCGAGCAAGAGCGCGAGTGCTAACGGAGCCGGGAATCCAAGTAACTTGCCTTCGGAGAGCCAGTCGTCGTCCTCGCCGGCCAGTCTGAGCAGCAGTGATGCGACGGCGATCGTGACGATCACGGCACTGACTACGGCGCCAGACGCCAGGAGTACATCCCTTATCGACCATGGAACGTCGATATGACGGTATTTATCGCCGGAACGGATGACGCCCGGTATCTGCACTAATCCTCCAGCCAGGTCACGTTACCGTGCAGATCATCCTCGTGGGTCTTTGAGGCGAATACGCTATATTCTTTTTTTGCTTCCGCGATGGTGGTATCGGCACCGTGACCGGGGAGCACCATGGTGCTCCCCGGCAGTATGAACAAGTGGCCGATGATGCTTTTTATTTCCTGACGGAAAAGCTCCGGACTGCGCGTCCGTCCGGGGCCTCCCGGAAACAGGGTATCTCCTGACAGGAGCAGTGTGTGATCGCCGGACTCCGTAGTGATGGCGTAACAGGTCGATCCGGGCGTGTGGCCCGGCGTGTGTATAGTCCTGATTTTCAATTCCCCGACGTTTTTGATATCGCCCTCAGGGATCCACTCCGTGACGCCCTTGCCATCCAGAGACTCGCCATCCATCGTCCCTATATGGATCGGCACTTCGTGGGCGCCAAAGACGGTATCGAATCCGGCCAGATGGTCGTTGTGGCTGTGGGTGATCAGTATTGCCTTGACGGAGGTATCCCGCGCCTGCTCGATCACCGCCTCCGGATTCTCCGGAGTGTCCACGATGGCGCTCTGACCTGTCTTACGACAAACCAGTAAGTAACAATTGTTATCGAAAGGCCCGCACGATGTCTTGTAGACGACAATGTCACGGTCCTGATAGTGGATGCCCATGGGCCGTCTCCTGATTGGTCTTTGTAAGACCCTGTAAACCAGGGCAACTCTGGTCGACACAAGGCTACTCTAAAATTGGCCATCATCGTTTTGGAGATCGAGGAATTCCTGCCCCCCACCTGACGGTCGATACTAGGGGTGCTCGGGTTACCGATCTGCGGAGCGGCATTCTTACGCTTCACAACGGACCAGCAGCGAGAACCACCGAGGCTATCACCCGGTACGAGGAGAGATATGTCCGCCCAAGAAACGCCGTCCGGTAAGCCCGTAATGGAAGGCGGCGGATTTACGCTGAAGGCCGGTCAGGGGAGCGCTTCCATGGAGATGGAGTGCCCCCACCAGAACGGGCTCCTCTACATGGTCCCAGGGGATCTCAGCTGGGTGTGCGAGGACGACGTACGTCCGGCGCACGTGCTCGCCGGGTTTTTCAAAGAAATTGCGGATCTGGACGACGCGCGGATCCGGGAAGCGATGAACCGTTGGGGCTTGTACTACCGACAGCGCGTTCTGAAATCTCAGGATGGAACTCATACCGGACCCGACGCCGGGTAGGTGTCAGGCCACGGGGCCGCGTGGCCCCGGAATTCCCAATCGACTAGTCTAGACCCGGTTGAGGGGTGGCGTCCCTGATGTCCGGAGTACGGCCCTGGTCTCCGGAATCCGGAGACGATGACGGGCTTTCCGATTCTTCCGATTCGCCAGGCTTGGCGGACGCCTCTGGCTTTGCAGCCAGAGTTGTAAGCGGATCTCTGCCCTCTACGATCTCGACCATCTGCTTGCCGTCGATGGTCTCGTGCTCGATCAGGAAGGAAGAGATCGCATCAAGGAGTACGCGCTTCTCGGTGATGATCTTCTCGGCCTGGTCACGTCCGGCCAGGAGCAGGAGATCGACCTCTGCGTCGATTAACTCCTCTGTTCTAGGTCCATAGTCACGATGCTCGCCGAGGTCTTTACCCAGGAACACCATCTCCTCACGCTTGCCGAAGAGCCTCAATCCGAGTTTGTCGCTCATACCAAACTGCGTCACCATCGCCCGAGCGATCTGTGTCGCCTT
>CAUZKS010000194.1:0-4494 GCA_963580625.1 Dehalococcoidia bacterium
TACGAGGGCATCGATGGTATCGGGCAGGCGGAGCCGGCCAAGCAGGATCTGAAGTGGCACTTTCTGTACTACAAAGACATGATCGTTGGGATGGACCCGACCGACGTCGAACGGGTGATGCAGAAGATCAGACGGCTTGGGAGTTACAAGCCCTGGGGCGCAGGCGTTAGCACCATTGAGATGGCGTTGTGGGACATCGCTGGAAAAGCGGCCGGGGTGCCGGTGTACAAGCTGCTGGGAGGCAAGGTGCGGGACCGGGTGATGACTTACAACGGAAACGTGCGTCGCTCGATGTCCGACTCCCAGCCTGAGGACTACGCGGAGGAGATGCGCTGGATGAAGGCGCGCCCGGAGGGGTTCTCTATCATCAAGCAAGGGATATCGTTTCACGGTGCCATGGTCCGGGAAGTACCTGATTATTTTTACGGCGACCTGGATACATCTGGACATCACCCCAATAAGGGGCTGATCACCGAACGCGGCATGAAGCACACGATCGCCTGTATTGAGGCGATGAAGGACGTGCTTGGGGACGAAATAGGTCTCGCACTCGACTGTGGTCCCGGGTTCACCGTGACCGACGCATTGAAACTGGCGAAGTCGGTCGAGCACCTCAACGTGATGTGGCTAGAGGACATGATCACGGGCGACTACACGCCGTACGTGCTGGCGGACCTGTATCGCGAGGTGACGCCGTACACGACGACTCCGATCCACACCGGCGAGCAGATCTATCTGCGTCAGAACTTCATGGGGTTGATCGAGAAGCGCGCCGTGAACGTCATCGGCCCGGATCTGGCGGATGTGGGCGGTATGGCGGAGTTGAAGTGGATCGCCGAGTACGCCGATCTGCACGGGATATCGATAGCTCCGCACGGCACCGGCGACGGCCTGATTGGGTTGGCCGCCCAGGTGCATGTTGCAGCAACCTTGCCCAAGAACTACATCGCATTTGAGTACCCTACGGGCAAGCCCGATTGGTGGTACGACATCGTCGAGGGGCTGCCGGACCCGATCGTGAAGAACAGTTTCATCGATGTCTGGGACACGCCGGGGTTGGGTGTGTCTCTGAAGGTAGAGGCGACGAAAAAATACCTGCGGCCGGAAGACGCAGACTTCTTCGATTAGTTGTGTTCCGGTGAGTAGGCCTTTTACTGGACTGGGGAGGTTGGGACTGTGAGAAAACCTTGTCGCGTAACCAGATGTAACACTTTTATCTGAATATTGGATCAGATTTCGCAGGCGCGTGTCAGGACGGAGACCTCATAATAGTCGTCGGATTTCGAATATGAGTGTGATAAATGTGAGCACACGGCTGGACACGATAAACCTCCACGAAAGTAAAGAAGAGCGAATTTGGAAAACCTGCTGATCGTCCTGGGCTCGGCGGTCGCGCTCGGCGGATTGACGTGGCTAGGTTTCGTTGGGTCCGTGATGAGAGGCCCCAAAGGAAACGCGCTCGTTGGCGGCATCAGTTCGGTCGTGATTGGCATCGCCATCATCTTTCTGGGGATATCTATATCGAACGGTTCCGAACCGGTGCAACAGTTCGCTTCAGACCCGCTGGCATTCGCCACGGCGACAGCAGAACCGGAAGGCACGCCCACTCCTGAAATATCACCTGAAGAGTTCTACAAGCAGGAAGTAAACGGGATTGCATTGCAGGTCAGCAACGACCTGGGACGGGTGATTCGGTTACTCAGCTCTCCAAACGTGGAAAACATGATCTGGGTTAACGATATTCGGCAAACATCGGCTGCGCTCGCACGTTATTCAGCCCGCGCTGACGATCTCGTCATCCCTGAAGGACAGGAAGAACTCCAGGAAACGCTGACCAACGTGCTGGATGACCTTGCGAGGGCTGGACGACTGGTCATCAACAGCCTGGACGCGGTTGGATTTCAGAACGTCTCCGTTGCGCAACAGGACATCTTAGAGGCTCGAGATACCCTGAGCGTGGCCTCCCCGATAATCGTAGACATCGTGTCTCAGACGGCGTACGAACAGGAATAAGGGCCGCCGTTTCGGGGTCATCCAGAGCTGTCACGGCTGTGTGAAAGCCCCAACCCTTGGTCGGGCATTTCACGATAGGTGTTGCGGAACCTATGGGCCACACTGTATCTATAGGTCGCGGGCGATGGGATTGCCGTCTCAAAGTGCCGAAATCCGGAGGATCAGCTGGCCGTGCTATTTGCGGGCGAGTTTGATGGAAGCAAGGCTGGCTCTCTCTTGCGGAAACAAACACGTCGGAGCCGGCGAATGTATCTCTGGTGCCTTGAGATCCGAAGAATCCCCATGGGCATTGATCTGGGCGGACTTCAACTCCGGGTTTGTGAACATGGACGTCTGACGTGTCTGGTAGTCCTGCCAGATGAGGAATACGGCGACCGCGGCGATCGGTACCTGTACAGTGAGCGCCATTAGACGCCACTGTGCGGAAGCGCGCCGGACATGGTTCACTCTCTGTGTCTGGTCAGCACCGGTGCGTCTCGGGTCTGAACGTTAATGAACCCCGCCTATCCCTTCAGGTGGGTACACGGTGGTGGTTGGGCGACTGGAATGTATAGGGATAGTGGAGACGCGTGGTATTCCCCGGGTGAAGATACGAAACCGGGCGGGTTAGGACCCGCACAATTCGGATTCCTGACCTGTTGGGAGCGCGGGGTCGTATCCGATATAGCACGGGGGTAAAGCCTCCCTACAACGGAGACGAACGGGGTCTTCTTATAATGCGGCCCGAGAGTTTATGAAATGACGCATGGCGTAATGAGCGCCAGCTTTACATCCCTTGTCTTCACTGGATATCCGTTCACCAAATGAACCGAAATCGCGCTCGCTCAAACCGACGGTCCCAGAGGTCCGAGGGACTTCGGGGATTGCAGGCGGGAACTCGTCGAATAACGGATCTTGTAATAGAGGGAACATGGTTGGCTGGGGTTGTACTGACGCCCCTCGTCTTCAGTCCTCGCAACTCGCTCAGCTTCTACAACGATCCGAAATACGCCGTGCTCCACCTGATCGCGCTGGTGATCATCGCCGTGTGGGCATGGGAATGGGCCATGTACCCGCGATCTTCTTTATGGCCGAGCCTGTCTGGCGCCCTGGGCTGGGCTGGACGGCGGCCTGAACGATGGGCAGTAGCATCGGTTGGCGGTCTTGGACTGAGCGCCGTCATATCAACGGCGCTATCACCTGTGCCGGCCGTAAGCCTGTGGGGAAGAGATTTCACGGACCTTGGATACGAGTTGTATTCGTTCCTGTCGTTGCTCGTCGTATTTATCGCCATCGCGGTCCGGATGCGCACAGAACATCAGGTACGGCGATTGATGTTTGCCCTCGTGGGGGCCGGAACCATCGCCGCCATTTATGGAATTGCCCAGCGATTTGGCTGGGATGGGTTGGGACCGGGTGAGAACGCGGACCGCGTGATTGGTCCCCTTGGGAACCCGATCCATCTCGCCTCATTTCTTGTGATGACGGCGATGATCACGGCCACGGTGGCCATAATCGAATACCGTAACGACAAATACGGATGGCTCATTGTGGGCGGGTTGGCGCTGGGGGCTCAGATGGCGGCGCTCTGGTTCACAGGTAGTAGAGGCCCATGGATCGGGTACGCGGTCAGCGTCGTCGCGTTCGCGATTATTGGATTCGTGTGGCTGGATCGGCGGCTACTGGTTCGTGGGATGGGCCTGATGGCATCCGGAGTGCTGGTAGCAATGTTAATCGGACTCGCACCTTTATCGGACGGCGCAACCACGAGAGACCTCTCAGACTTGGGCTCCATATTTGACGATTCTTCGGGAATAGGTTCGGTCGGTGGCCGGGGCCCCATCTGGCAATCGGCGTTGGAACTAACCAGTTCCCGGATATCAGCGCCGGACGAATCCGGAGCACTCACCGCGGCTCGGTCACTCACGGGTTACGGGCCGGAGATGTTTTTCTACGCTTACCCACGTGGCGTGGGAATGGAACTGACCGGAACGGTCGCTCAGAATACTCACAACTACCCACTTCAACTCCTTTTGGAGCTGGGACTGTTTGGCTTTGTCACGTTCATTTCAGCCGCGCTGCTGACCGTATACGCGGCTGCCAGATTGCTGAGCAATGCCCACCGCGCCGGAAACCAGGGCATGTGGTCCTCGATAGCGATGGTCGGATTACTGGCCATGCTGGTCGGACGCGGTACCGAGCAGATGGTTGGTGTGGCTCGTGTGGGAGATCTGTTGTCGTTCTGGGCACTCATGGCGCTAACGATAGCGGTAGTCGAGATCGCCCGAAGACAGCTTCCGGAAAACTCTGAAGGCTCCGGTAAATTGCAACGGGGCCCGCGTTCAGTTGCCTCGTCGCCTCCACAATCGGTTTTCGTTGCCGTTGCCCTGACGATAACGCTACTGGCTGTCGGGGTGCTGTACTACAAGGACTTCCAATCGTTGAAGGCGAGCGCGATAGCTCGCGACGCGTTCGAACTGCGCGAAGAGGGCAGACCCGACG
>CAUZKS010000195.1:0-4480 GCA_963580625.1 Dehalococcoidia bacterium
GCCGGAACAGCTTCTCCCGGTTCGCTTGTGCCACCGTAATCGGCGCCGCCCTCCGAGGAACGCATCCCGGGTTGAGGAGCTGAGATTCGCCGATACGCGTGACGTGGGAGTGGTCCCTGCAATCGGCTGACCAGTGTTTCCACTTTGTTGGTTGCATCCCGGTATGACGATTCTACGTCTCCGTCCACGAAGGCGTGTGCGACCACCGAGATCTTGTGCTGGACATGGTCGAAAATGAGCAGCCCATCGGCCAGCATGAAGACTGACTCCGGCACATCCACGCCGCGACCCGGTGCCTGTGGTACACGTGGCTCGAAGTACTTAATGGCGTCGTACGAGACGTAGCCGACAGCCCCGCCGGAGAAACGTGGCAACCCCGACTCTTCTGCGTAATGGATCTTTGCGAGACGGGCCTTCAGCAGGTCAAGCGGGTCGATCTCGCCGCCGGGCTGATCCGGGCCGGTGCTCAGAACTTCAAGCGGCTCGGCTCCGATGAAGCTGTAGCGGGCCAGGTTCTCGCCGCCCTCGACGGACTCAAGCAGGAAGGAGTACGGACCGCGGGCGACCTTCAGGTAGGCCGAGACTGGAGTCTCAAGGTCGGCGCTAATCTCCCGGTATACGGGGATCGTGTTGCTCGTCGCTGCGAGCGATTTGAACTGTTCAAGAGTTGGGGTGTACATGGGATTCTCCAGAACGCGAAACGTTCTCGGACGATGGTGAATAAAGAAGCCGGTCAGCTTCGCCAGACCCATCCACCCGCTCTGAACAGCGCTGATGCTCGGGCGCGTGCCATACCCGGCTGCTCTTTTAAAAAGCCGGGCGGCGCCAAAATACAAATAGTCATTTCCAGCTGTCCGTGTAACTGCTGATCTTCATGGCGTCTCGAACGGACTTCATCGTCTCCGCCGCCGTCACCCGTGCCCGTCGTGTCCCCTCCATGAGCGCTTCTTCGACTTCATTCATGTGGGCCTCGTAGTAGACACGCTTTTCACGTATTGGATCCAGAAAATTGTTCATGGCGATGACAAGCGATTTCTTGACGTCGACGTCGCCTACATTCCCGGCCCGGTATTGCTCTTTGAAATCGTCCACCTCCGCCGTGTCCGGGTTAAAGGCGTCGTGGTATTCGAAAACTGGATTGCCCTCGACGTGGCCCGGGTCTGTCGCACGCAATCGGGTCGGATCGGTGAACATGCTCATGACCTTCTTGCGCACCGTCTCGGCATCGTCCCCGAGCAGGATGGTGTTGCGACGGCTCTTGCTCATCTTGGGCGACCCGTCGGTGCCGGAAAGTCGTGGAATCCGCCCGATCAAAGTGCCTGACTCCGGGAAAACGGGGGCGAACAGACGGTTGAACTTGCGTGCGATCTCCCGGGTCATCTCGATGTGCGGCGCCTGATCTTCGCCAACGGGCACCAAATCAGCGCGTGGCAGCAAGATGTCTGCGACCTGGCTCATCGGGTAGTTGAAGAAACCGACGTTCAACTGATCCCCCCGTAACTGCTCCGTCTCTGCTTTGAGAGTTGGGTTTCGCTGCAGCATCCCTAGCGGCGTGATGAAGCTCAGCAGCATCGTCAACTCTGCGTGCTCTGGCACGTAACTCTGGATGACAAATGTGCTCTCTTCCGGGTCAAGCCCGACCGAGAGCCAGTCGATAGCTACCTGCAACACGGAATCACGAATCAGCTGAATGTCGTCGATGTGATCGCCCAGCGCTTGATAGTCCGCGATCAGAAAATAAGCGTCGTACTCGTGCTGTAGTCGGACCCAGTTTTCCAGCGCACCAACGTAGTGACCGATGTGAAGTTGCCCCGTCGGCCGGATGCCGGTCAGGATTCGTTTTCGTCCAGTGTTGTCAGCCATATCTGCCTCAAGCCCCCAAAATCACTCAAAGATCTCCGGGCAAAAAAATACCTCGCTCCCGGAAGGGGCGAGGTTGAAATAGCCACGCGGTGCCACCCTTGTTACCGGAACGAGAAACTAATGTTCCTCACTCCGGTATCTCAAATCAGGCGCCGATCCCGGTCCCCACTAGCTGGAGAACGGTCCGAGGCCCTAGGCTCTGATAACGGTGCCCACTCCGGCAAAAGCTAATCGGGTGGCGGCTGCCATCCCTTTCGCCCTGCGGCTCCAGGGTCCATTCGGCAAAGTTCGTGGATACCGGACTCACACCAACTCCGGCTCGCTCATTCCCGTAACCCGACCTACTAGTCCATGTCACAGCCATTACGAAATGTGATTAACCACGAGTATATGTAGATGCTTCTCATCGCGTCAAACTTGCGCTTCGGGTTGGCACAGGGACAAGAAATCCGAACAGTCGCCCGTGACGTTATGGATTCAGAGGGCGGAATGATCCACAATCGACTCTCTGTTTTAAGAATTCGTTATGACAACAAGGAGCGGAATCCATATGAATCGGGCCGGGCGTGCGGGGATGCTTCTCGTGATTTCAACGCTGTTCGTGTTGGTCGCTGCGTGCGGCAGCGACAACAGACCGCCTGATGCAGAGTTCGCTCCACGCATAGAGGTTCTCGCGCCGATCGACGTGGCCGAGGTGGTAGTTACGGATGATGCCGAGCCTGACTATCTGCTCAGGATCGTCTCGGGGCTGCCAAATGGCTGTGCGAAGTATGACAACATGCATGTGAACGTCGGAACTGGCGTCATCACTGTGAGCGTCATGAACACAATCCCTGAAGATGTTCGCGTGGCCTGCACTGAGATATATGGATCACATGATCGGACGGTTGAACTGCCAGGACTTGAAACTGCGACCGATTACGAAATTATCATCAACAGCGCGATCAATCTCACGTTTATCACGGAGGCGGAACCCACGGAGGGGATGCGTTCTGTTCAGGCTCGGATCTTAGATTTCAGGCTTGAGCTGACGAATAGCAATCCACTGACCTACGACTTCATCATGAACTCGGGCCTGGAGTCATCATGCATCACCCGCGGTGATGCAAATCAATCACGCTCGGGCGGCAGACTGTTCGGCGACTTGATTCGGATCAACCTCACCAATCTTGAAGATATCGATTCCACAGTGGAGTGCACCGGTGAGTTCACGCCGTACGAGACACGTGTGACGCTTCTTGGCAACTTCGTGATGGATGGCGAATACGAGATATTGCTCAACTTTGGCAATGTGTACGAATTCAGGGGTGGATCGACTGTGTTGCGAATCAAGCCACCTACAAGCTGACCCCTCCCGGCTGGTAGTCCGCATCCTCCTCGAACGGGTAGAGTGGACGGCGTCGATGCTTGAAGTTGAACGTCGAAAGGTCGGCGCTTGAGACACCAGGCGTGTCTGCAAGGATGATCTCCCGAGCGATCGGCTCGTACGCGGCCCTCGGGGAGACGACGCCCTTGGCGATCACGATCCGGTAGCGCTCAGGGATGATGCCGATCGAGTACATCTGCTCCCGTGTCATGTTGCCGACACCTCGCTCTGTGTGCAGCAGGAGCGTGTTCCCTTCACCGAGGCCTCCCGTTGGCGCGAGGTCTAGTGCCACGGTCGGGCCGTAGTTGAAAAACCTGAACCCGCCGTGGATAGGCGTCGGCTCTTCAAAACGCCCGTCGGTGATCGCCCGAACACGGCCGCTGACCTCGATAGGTACGCCGTGAAGATCATCTGTTTTGCCGCCGACCTTAAGCGTCACGTTAGCGCCCGGACCGGCGGCGATGCACGTCTGCACGGATTCCGGGTCGAACAGACTCATCAGTAGTTCGGAAGCGCGCTGTCGCTGCGCCTCCGCCAGTAGATGCGTGGAATCAGCAGAACCACCGCCGCCCACGTTGTCGCCCATATCCATGATTACGCTCGGCCCTCCATCTGCTGGCGCGTTTATCGCCGCGGCCAGCGCTTCGGAAGGCGTAGGAGTGTTGTTGCCGAATAGCGCACGCCGCTCCCAGGCCCGTTCTGCAAGCCACTGTGCTGCGTCACGTGCCGCCGCAACATCGCCGTCCGAGATCACGATGAAAGACACGCCCATCTCGATCACATCTGCGTACGGATAGCCCTGTCCGCAACTCGCCGAGATAATCCCCGGCCGCTCAATCACGGCTCGCACGTCATCCATCACGGATTTCATTGGCTCGAGTTCGGTGGCCTGTTTGGAGATGTTGATAACCATAGGCAGTTGCTCGAGCCACTGAACCGGGTTCAAATTGCCCCGAATGGTTCGGACCAGGATCTCGGACGCCTCAACGGCGCGCGCCTTCGGGTCCAAGTGTGGGTTGGTCCGGTATACGACCGTAGCGTCCACGTTCTCCACCATCGCACGGGTGATGTTGGAATGTAAGTCAAGGCACATCACGACCGGCGTGTTGGCGCCCACGACCTCTCGAACTCGGGAAGCGATCTCACCATCCATATCCGGAAATTCTTCGGACACGGCGGCCCCGTGCTGGCCGAGGAGGATGCCGTCAAACGGCCCTGTGGCTCGAAGCATATCGATCATCTCTCCGACGA
>CAUZKS010000196.1:0-4473 GCA_963580625.1 Dehalococcoidia bacterium
TCGGCGTCAGGGTCATCCGGGATAGCGCCCTCAGGATGGTTCCTAAGCGGGGATTGTTCTCATTGGCCTGCGCAATTATTGACTCGATATTACCGGGCGTTGGCCGGTCTTCGATGGCGAAGGTACCAAGGTGATTGAAGAACTCGAGCGACGTGTCCAGGTCCGGTTCATAGCCCTCGATCGCTCCGAGAGCGTTTGCCAGCGCGTAGCTGGAGTTGGTTCCGGTCCATGCGACGGATGCATGCGCACTGACACCCTTAAATCGGATGTGGACCTCCATACGCCCCTTCTCGCCTGTGCCAAGGAGATAGGCGAGGCTGCTACCGGTTTCGACCGGCGTGCCGCCGCCCTCGTTCACGGCGAACTCGGACTCAAGCGTCTCCGGGTGGTTGTCGGCAAGCCATCCGAATCCCCAGCGGCCACCGTGCTCTTCGTCGGCGCCGCTCACGAGTCGCAGGCCGTGGGATAGCCGGACATCGTTCCGCTTGAAGATCGCCATCGCCATAAGCTGGCTGGCAAGCAGTGCCTTGCAGTCGGAAGCACCGCGGCCGTAAATTCGGCCACCGGATATTTCCGCCGAGAACGGGTCGAAACGCCACTTGTCCCAGTCTTCAACAGGCACGACGTCCGTGTGAGACATGTACATCAAGCGCGTCTTCTCGTGATCGGCGCCGGGTAATACCGAGATGATATTGTCCCGACCTTCGTCACGCGCCAGAAGCTGGGAATCTATGCCCTCTTTGGCCAGCCAGTCTTTTATGTAGACGGCGACGTCTGTCTCGTCACCGGTGGGCATGAAGCCGGTGTTAACGGTAGGAATCCTCACCAGCGATTGGTGAAACTCCACGATCTCGTTCGTGGCCTGGTCCACCTGGTCGAGCAGCGATTGAAGTGATGGCATGTTAGTTCCTGTCGGTACTCATAAATGCGGCCAGTTGAATAGGAAATCCTACTCATTTTCGAGGGGGTTTAAATTCTTACATCCAGGTTGGTTTGATCTCCGCCGGCGGGATATTCGTCTTTCAAGTTCCGACCGAGAACCACGGGAAGCGTCCCCGCAGCACGAGCATCCTGAGTCCGTTTCCACTCTCTTCTCAGGTCAGCGGAATGACCACGGAAGTGCGGAATAACGTAACGGGCAAATAGCTCCATGGAGTAACGGCTTTTCTCATGTGGAACCCATTCGTGAGTGGTGATCATCACCCCTCCGAGACCCCCAACCTCTTCATCCAGAGCTTCCAGTTGCTCGATAGCATCGTCCGGGGTTCCGACAATCCATCGGCGCCGTTTGACGACAAACTCTGGAGTAATGTCTTCTTCGGGTTGATCCGGAGACTCTGCCCAGCCAGCACTGCCATTGATCACAAAGAAGTAATCGTGCACATCACGCTGTATCGATTGCTCAACATCTGCCCAGGCCTGTTCCCTCGTGTCCGCCAGGTACACGTACGTGGCAATTCGAGTGTCTTCTCTTTCCACGCTGTAACCATGTGATTCAGCTGCCGCCTTCAAACGTGGGTAATGTTCCCGAAACGGCAGGGCTGGAGGTGGTGCCTGGGCCGACGGAGAGAAGATCATCATCCCGTACTTACCGGCAAGGTCGAGGGAACCCGTGCTGCCGGAGGTCGCCATAGCCATTTTCAAGCGTGGTTGCTGGTAAGAGCGTAGCTGTAACGCCATGCCTCTCAAATTCCAGAACTTGCCCTCGTAGTCGATAGGATCTGGCGATTCGAGGAGTTTGACCATGATGTCCACCGACTCCTCAAGCATCGGGCGCAGCTTGGTCGGTGGAATGTTGAATAGTTTGACATCAGACGGAAGACCACATGGCCCGAGACCGAGTATCACTCGACCTTTCGAAAGATGATCGAGAAAGGCGAAACGCTCGGCAAGTTCAAACGGATGATGGAAAGGCGCACTGACAACTGAAGTGCCAAGTTTTATGACACTGGTCAGCCCGCTCGCCTTAGCCAGAAACATGTCTGGAGCCGGAATGTTTTCCCATGCAGCCGTGTGGTGCTCGCCAACAAAAAACTCGTCATAACCGAGTTGTTCTGCATAAAGAAGAAGATCCAGGTCACGATCAAATGCAAGCGACGGACTTTCCGTCGGAAGATGTAACGGCATCATGAAAAATGCGAATTTCAAGGCCCGGGTCCCTCCATCGTTCTTGAGTACGTACCTGCAAAGCAGGCGAAAAAGCGCTCTGGCTGACGATGGCGAAGCGTAGCACCTCCCGGAGCCGGATGTTGGGATGTACAGGACCACACCCCGCAGGAGCGGAGGTTGCTACGTCTGACACCCTTCACTTCCCCCGCGCCGTCGCGCTAGCTCAACCTTCCTGTCATCGCGAACTTCCGGACGAAAAAAACGAGCGCCAAACAACAACACCGTGTTCCTGGATACCGCGTTAAACACAATCCACAGATTACGGTTAAACGGAACCGTGTGAACTGGTCGTAACGCGTCGCGTGCGCGGCGTGCGCTTCAGGGGGTTGCATCAATAGCATCCCGGCAGGCGATTGCCATTCGACGGGAAGAACCCGGTGACGGGCCCAACAGCGCGAGAGGCGCACCGCAGACGGTACGCAACCATGAACCAGTCTCCAGAATTAACGTCAAACACCACTTCGGCCATCGGCGCCGAGGCATCGAACCATGTACATGCGATCCTCATCTCGCCGATCCTGCTCTATGGCTATTACATTGCCTTGTTCGGCGCATTGATCGCCGTTATCGGAGAGGCATCGCTGTTGACACGCCTGACCCGGCGCAATGGTGCTGACGCCGCCGCAAATGATTCGGCGGCGGACTGATGGGAGTGCAATCGATGAGACGGCACGTGTTCTTGTCCAGGTTCTCCCTGGCGTTAATTGCAGCAAGCGCTCTGGCGCTGGCTATGATCGCTTGCTCCAGCGCAGGTACAAGCAACGACATTGTTTTCACGTCCGAGCGTGATAGCGATAATCCCGACATCTACACCATCTCCGGCTCCGGCGGAGAAGTGAAAAGGTTGACCAATACGTCCGCAACCGAGAAGGATCCGAAATGGTCTCCTGCCCGGGACAAGATTGCTTTCCTCTCCGATCGCGGTGACAACTTTGAGTTGTACATCATGGATAGCGAGGGAGAGTCTGAGCAAGTCGCGGTGGGCGGTGATGGAGAGCGCAAAGCGTTTGCATGGGGGCCGAACGGGAATCGGATGGCGTACGTCTCGGACCATGAGGGCAAGGACTTCATCTACGTGATGGACCTGGCACTCAATCAGAAGTTCCGCCTGTCGACCATCGACGCGCCGCAGTCTCTCGGCAGCTGGTCGCCGGACGGCGAATGGATCGTCTTCTCTGTTCTCAATGGTGACCAGCAGGGTATCCACCGTAAGAACCCCGGCGGTGTAGATGAGGTCCAGTTGACCGAAAACGCTGACTCTGACCCGATCTACTCACCCGACGGCAGATCTATCGCCTTCATTTCCAACCGTGACACCGACGCGACTGAAATTTACATCATGACTGATGAGGGAGATGACGAACGAAATCTCACCCGTAAATCTGGCGCCGATTTTGACTTTGACTGGGCGCCGGATAGCAAGAGCCTTGTGTTTGTTACAGAACGTGAAGGTGAAGGGGTGCCGGAGATATTCGTGGTCGCCACCGGTGGCGAAGACGACGACCCTGTGCGGTTAACCACCAATAACTCGATCGAGACGAATCCTCGCTTCTCGCCGAGCGGCAACAGAATTGTTTTCGTTTCCGACAGCGACGGGGATTCAGATATTTTCTCGATGCGACGCGACGGAACAGCGCAGGAGCGGATCACGGCCACAGACGAGGATGACCAGTCTCCTGACTGGTAGGTGAGCGGTGCCTGCGGCGTATATGAGTGTTTGTTAACGGCGGCGGCACCGAACCCGGAATCAACGATCTAGGGGACCGATACGGCCACATCGCCACAGGATGTTGATCATGACCTGGTGAACGGGAGCTTTTCCTGAACTTGATTCAGGAAAAGCTCTTACGCCACGTCCATTCGGGTCAGGCGTCGTAGTGTGAGGGCCACGAAGAGCGCCACCACGATTCCGGCTGCCACTAGGGCCTGGGACAGGGTCAAGGTTGCCGTGTCTCCGGCGAATTGGATGTCGTCAAATCCGTGGATCGTCGCCTCGGTGTAGTGGCGGATGCTGAGCCATCGAACGCCCTGCAAGAAGCCTACTATCGCCGCTTCCCACACGAACACGTAGACGAGTCCGACCGCCAGCGCGTGGCTTGTCATGAGTCCGGCCCACGTGAAAATGGAGGTGTACGCGAGCACACCCACGCCCAGCCCGACTGCCGCGGCTACCGACGTGGTAACACCTCCTCCAGGGACGATCACTGTTGTAAGCACTCCGCTGCCGATGACCACAACTCCCGCGACGGTTATCGTGGCCAGGAACTTTGGCAGGATGATCCCCCACCGGGAGACGGGTTTCAG
>CAUZKS010000197.1:0-4461 GCA_963580625.1 Dehalococcoidia bacterium
AAAAACCATGGTTTTGGCCGATTGATCACTTGGTACGTCATAGCGAATCGACAGTGAGACATAGGTGTTCGCTAAATCTCGATTAATGATGTCTATGGTCATCTCGATAACTTATATCAAGTATAAAAGATGGACATAAACATCATTGTGAAACACCTGTTGTGTATTGTCAACGTAGCGTGGCAAAGCCATAGATGATTATCTTTTTCGGAACCACTGGTTCTGGGATTATTGGTCCGACTAGAATTCCAAACTGAGACCCAAAGGACGCAAGTAGGACGCCGACCTTGTAGTTGGTGCTTGAGTTACTAAATGACGAGATTGATCCTTGTTCGCCATGGCGAGACCGATTGGAATGTGACGGGGCGCGCCCAGGGCCATCACGATGAACCGTTGAACAAGCGTGGGTTAGCGCAAGCTGAGATGTCGGGGCGATTCGTCCGCGACAATTTTGATGTGCAAACGATCTGGTCGAGTGACCTGGTGAGGTGCGCTCGGACGGCGGATGCCATTGGTGCTCCCGTTCAACTGTCTCAAACCATACGAGAAATTGACTTTGGAGAATGGGAAGGTCAGCTCTGGGATGACATTGGCCGAGTTGATCCGCTGGGGAGACAAAGATTATCGTCTGGCGATCCGGAGTTCTGCCCCCCGGGCGGCGAATCGATGGGCGATGTGATCGAAAGAGCCAGGCACTTTTTAGATGAGACGGCTGTACTCGATAGGGAAGGCGACGTGGCCATTGTGGCGCACGGCGGCTCGCTCAAATGTTTGATGATCGTCCTGCTGGGCCTACCTCAAACCGCACTCGGGCGGTTCCACTTCTCAAACTGTGGCGTCAGTGTTGTGGGTGCAGGTAACGGGCCGGCCACGCTGATGAGTTTCAATCAGACTTCGCACCTCGATGGGGTCACGCCGATCACCTAGTTTGCGGAGACTTTGCTCCTAGTTCCGCAACCGATCAGGTATTTACAAACGGGGTCACTGCTTGTAACGCAGGCAATTCGTTCAACCGGAGAGGCGGATGCGGCCTCGATAACGGCGATATCGTAAGCGCATAGAGATGGATTATTTATCGCTCCGGATTCGGAACTTGCAACTCATCAAACTGAGTTCTGCCTTGTCCTTATCATCAGCCACTTCTGGCCGAAATTAAGTACCCAAATTGACTAATCCAGCCAATGTGATCGTCCAAGAATTGTGGGTGCCAAGTTTACGTTTAAGTAAAGCTAACTAACCACGTATTCCTAGACCGCAGGGAGGGCCCGAGCAGCTAATTTATCGGTGGGGGATATGGGTATTCGGTCCAGACGAGTGACTCGTAGTAAAACCTGTTAGAATTGAGTGCTAGCCCGAGTCTATGTGCGTCAGACGGTGGGCTTTTTTTGCACCTGACACGTCCTGAAATGGACGATTGTGGGACACCCACTCGATCAGGGTGGACATATCAGCTGGGAGGAACGCCTGTTGGCGACAAAGAAGTCCGCATCCGCATCCACTTCCGGCAAGACCGTGAGCAAATCAGCAGCGAAAACCAAAACTGCTGCAAAAGCGACGAAAGTGACAGCGAAGGCGAAAGCCGCCGCAGCGACGGCCACCGCGGTCATGGATGAGGTCGTCGATGAGGTCGCTGAAGAGCCGGAATCCGATTGCAAGCACGCGTGGCTCATTGATCCCCCGAACGGGCCGACCAGTGACGGATCATGCACCGTCTGCGGTATGAAGCGCGAGTTCCGTAACTCATACGAATACACTCCATCTTGGACGGCTCGTTCCGGAAAAGCGGGAGCCGCGAAGGCAAGCGCAGCAAAGGCCGCCGCCGCCAAAGCCGCCGAAGCAAAGAAGGCAAAGGCCTCCAAAGACCCCAGCTGATCCCTCACTGATCCTGGGTTTGCGACGCGTCCCTAACGGAACAAATCTGTCTTCGGGCTGCGCTGGAGCAGCCCCGCGTCTGCTGAGTCAGAACTGGTAATTTGCGCCCCCCGGACTATCGCCGCTGGCACGCCTCCAAACTCCCCCATGACAAGCTGGGCGGCAGACGCTAGTTCATCTGCAACGGCCACAACCGTGGCGTGTAACACCCGGCCGTGATCATCCCCCCGACCCCGCGCGTCTTCCAGTGGCTCGAAGCCGGCTATGCCAACTGCGATGTTTGTGCTGCCCTCACGCCAGGGTCTCCCAAACGAGTCAGAGACGACGATCCCGATACGAACTCCAGAACGCTTTTCTAGCCCCGACTTGAGTCCGCGCGCTGATTTGTCCGGGTCCGGAGGCAGGATAATCACGTGATCATCCTGCGCCGAGTTCGAACTATCGACCCCGGAATTTGCACACACGAGGCCGTGAATCGTCTCGGTGATCAAAACCCCCGGCGCAGTCCGAACGATCTGTGCGGACTGTTGAAGAATGACCTCGACGAGCCTCGGATCCTTCTTTACCGTCTCAGCCAACTCATGCGCCTGTTCTGATGGTGTGATCGTCTTCAGGTCAACGACCGCGCCTTCAGACTTTGACACTATCTTCTGGGCGACCACGACCACGTCTCCGTCTTCAAGATTGGCGCACTGGTCCCGGACGGCGTCATAGATCATGGTCGAAAGATTATCGCCCTCAACCACTTCCGGAAGGCCCGGGACGGCGATTATCTCGATACGGAGTGACATGTGATGAACTCGATGATCGTTCGCACCTTTATGTTTGTTGGGTGTGGTTCACTTGTGTACCAGACAACCATGACTGGAATCTGCCCGCTTTCGTCCTGGGTACGCGCTTGAAGCCATTGAGGCAACCATTATCGCCATCCGGCCGTCTACTGGGATTTCGGAACCCGTGAAATGACCTGTAACAATCGCCCCGGAGTATGTGATCCATGCGGCTAGTTCCGAAAAGCGTCCTATTCGTGCCCGGAAACAGGCCGGATATGTTTGAGAAAGCTGCTATTGCGCCGGCAGGCGCTATTTTCCCAGACATGGAAGACGCAGTGCCGTTCGGCGAAAAAACGGCAGCACGCCGTGATATCGCCGCCAACCTGGACAAGCTGGGGAGTGGCGGCACACCCGTAATACCTCGATTGAACTCACTTGATACCGGTCTATTCGACGAAGACCTTGAGGCCGTGATCGGGCCACTGATTGTCGGCGTATCGGTCGGCAAAGTGCGAAGCGCCGGCGATGTGCGACGCATCGACTCAATAATCACCGCCTCGGAGCGTCGTAACGGACTTCGACCGGGAATAATCTCCATCTACCCGTGGATTGAGACCGCGCGTGCGCTAGCGCATGCATACGAGGTCTGTAGCGCCTCGCCACGTATTGCAGCTGTATGTTTCGGCGCCGAAGACTTCTCGGCAGATGTCGGGATAGCCAAAGACCTTGGCGGGTGGGCGTCCTCCACTTCGTCGGACGACCCAAACGGCCCTTCCGTGGCCCACGCACGGGGCGAGATCATCGCAGCAGCAGTATCTGCCCTGATAGGCGCGCTGGATACGCCCTACGTCGCCTTCAGGGATCCGGAAGGGCTCGCCCGTGAAGCGGCGGTGGCAAGATCGATGGGGTTTGATGGGAAGTGTGCGATTCATCCGGCGCAACTCGAGATCATCAACAACGGCTTCACTCCACAGGAAGAAGAGATAACGAACGCCAGAAGAATCGTGGCCGCCGCAGATGAGGCGGAAAAACAGGGCAGCGGCGCTACATCCCTGGACGGGAAGATGATCGATCGCCCGACCGTCGTCAGGGCACAAAATCTTTTGGCACGTTTGGAACTCTAGTTACGCGGGTTCAATCCTGAGCAGGATCCCGTCCTCGACGAGCCGTAAACCGGGCAGGGCGGTCATACCTGCGTCAGCTTCGTAAAGCGGATTGATGCCGAGGTTGTGATCGATTATGGCCAGTACCCGGTCCTGCATGCTTTCAGGGCGGGTTGTGGGCATCCTTTCCGGGAACTGAATCACAAGATCATCCCAGTACCAGTCGAACACGATGTGAGGCACCGATATCGGCATCACTTTCTGTTCTATCTCAGCGACGTATGACTGGTACCAGAGGCTAAAGACACTGTTTTCTGTCCGCGTGAACACGATCGATTCTGGTTCCATGGAATCGAATGCGGCGACGGAATAGTCGGTCGCCTCGTGGTCATCACTCAGGTCCAGCTGGCTGAAGTTCGTGGCGATCGAGAATCCCGGCACGGCCGCCACAATTGCGAAGAGAAATATGGCCGCAATCACACGATGCCGGATAGATCGCAGGGCGGGCACCGCCTGCTGGATCACGTCGATGTTGGACGACAACCGTAGGGTCCCGGCCGCAATCCAGATGGAGAACAGCATGAATACCGGGATCAGGTAGATGAACGAGTCAACGGTGCGGTAGCTAACCGCATACGCAATCAGTACCGCCACCGCAACGAGATGCGCTACGGCGAGATGTCGTCTGTGGCCCCAGATAATGGGAAGACCGG
>CAUZKS010000198.1:0-4450 GCA_963580625.1 Dehalococcoidia bacterium
CGTGCCTTTGATGTGTATGACCGTATTTCAGAGCTGGGTGTCGAGCTCGGAACCTTTGAGAACACGGTCGTATCGCTGGCCGGAGCCAACATCCCCAGCGCCGTATTTCACGAGAGCGGGCTTGTCTACCTCTCCGGCATGGTCGCCGGCAGCCACCCAATGAACGACGGTGGTAATCGTGTAAAGCACGGACAGGACGCCGGTACCGAGATCGCCAACGGCCATATTAGACGACTGCACTGGGCGATCTCCTGCGGCGGCGAAGGTGGCGACATGAACGACGTTCTCTACACCGTCAAGGCACTTGGCATGGTTGTATCAACCGACGTGGAGTTCAGCTCAGGTCCGGCCGTGGTCAACGGTTTTTCCGGCCGATGGCAATCGGTCTTCGGCGGCGCGCTTAGCGAGTTTGCCGTCGACGGGGACGACCCCGGAGGCTATGCCGGCGTTCACGCGCGGACGGCCATAGGAGGCTTTACCGGGCGGTTCTCACTCGAAGCAGAGATCATCGTCGCCATCGCTCCGGCCCTTGCTGGGGCGATCATCCGCAACCGTGGCTGGATCTTCCCGCTGCCCCCGGTGATGCTAGATAAGGTCGTCACAGCACGCGGCTAACGTCCATCAATCGATCCAGGTAACGACAGGAATAAGAATGCACGTAGGAACACAGGTCAGCGCGCGCGACGACACGGACTTCGAGGTATGGACGCAGCTCGGTCTGAAGAATGTATGCGCAGACCCGCCCAGCAACCCGCACGATTGGACTCTTCAGTATCTGAAGGATCACCGGGAGAAGGTGGAATCCTTTGGCCTGTCGCTTGACATGGTTCAACTGCCGCTCAGTTCTCGGCCGGTGGAAGAGAACCAGAGCCAGGCAATAATGCTGGCACAGAACCTTGATCGGGATCGTCAGATCGAATCTATCCAGAACATTATTCAGATGGTGGCCGAGGCCGGGATTCCCGCCGTCAAATACAACATGAACCTGATCGGCATTCCACGCACGGAGCGGACCGAAGGACGGGGCGGCTCATCCAACTCAACGTGGCGATATGCAGAGGCCGACCCGGATCAGGCGCACACCATAGCGGGAGAAGTATCGTCGGACGAGTTCTGGGAACGGATCGATTACTTTCTGGAGCGTGTGGTCCCGGTCGCCGCCCAGAACAAGATTCGCCTCGCCTGCCACCCGCACGACCCGAGGACGCCCGACGGCTTCATGGGCGTCAACCGCGTACTCGGGACGGTCGAGGGTCTCAAGAAGTTCGTCTCTTTGCACGAGAACGAGTACCACGGGCTGAACTTCTGCCAGGGCACCGTGTCAGAGATGCTGGAGAGTCCAGGCGAGGAGATCTACGACGTGATCCGTTACTTCGGGTCCCGGGAGAAGATCTTCAACGTCCACTTCCGAAACATTCGCGGCCGGGTAGGAGATTTTGTAGAGGTGTTTCCGGACGAGGGTGATGTGGACATGCTGAAGGCTGTCCGGGCCTACAAAGAGGTCGGCTACAAATACATGCTCATGCCGGACCACGTGCCTGACATCTCCGGCCCGAACGGGAGCGGCGTGGCCTTCGCCTTCTGCTACGGTTACATTGCCGCCCTGCTTCAGGCGGTGAACGACGAGAATTAACCAGGATTCAGATCAGAGCACGAAATCAAATCCGGTGAACCGGCGGTAGGAGAGACATCTTGCGCACAATCGACGCAATGGCCCTTATCCTCAAAAAAGAGGGCATCGAATTCCTCAGCGCCTTCCCGACGACCTCGGTCATCGAGGCGATAGCGGCGACAGGTGTGCGCCCTGTTATCTGCCGCCAGGAACGCGTCGGTGTGCACATCGCAGACGGCTTTGCCCGTGTTACGAACGGCCGCAAAGCGTCAGTATTCGCCATGCAGTACGGCCCTGGCGCGGAGAACGCATACCCAGGCGTCGCAACAGCGTTCTCAGACTCCGTGCCGATGCTGTTCCTGCCGCTGGGCCACCCGTCGGCGCGTGAAAGCGTGACGCCGATGTACAGCTCCCTGAAGAGCTACGACTCGGTGACGAAGCACATAGAGCGCATCAACTCGCCGGAACGGGTGGGGGCCTCCCTTCGACGGGCCTTCTCTGCGATGCGCTTGGGCAAGCCCGGACCAGCCATGCTGGAGATACCCGCGGACATCGCTGAAATGGAGGTGGATGGGTCCGTGGTCGACAGTTACGTGCCGGTCAAGACGGCCATCTCTGGTGCGGACGAGGACGACGTGATGGAGGCGACGAAGGCACTGCTTGACGGCAAACGGCCCCTCATCCTTGCCGGGCAGGGCGTTTTGTACGCCGAAGCCAGCGCTGAGTTGACCGAACTCGCTGAGCTCCTCCAGATCGCCGTAAGCACAACGATGGCCGGGAAGAGCGCCTTCTCTGAGATGCACCCACTGTCCGTGGGTTCGGTTTCGGAGGTTATGAACGGCGCAGGGCTGGACTACATGCGGGAATCTGATGTCCTGTTTGGCATCGGCACAAGCTTCACCATCCAGGGCATGGTGACGCCATATCCGTCCGGTAAGATCATGATCCACGCGACGAACGACCCGGTAGACCTCCACAAGGACTACATCGCAGATCACCCGTTGCTCGGCGACGCCCGGATCGTGCTGCGCCAGATGATCGACGCCTGCAAAGAGTTACTTTCGACCCGGCAGCGCGAAACGCCGGACACCGCCGATCGCATCTCCGCACTCCGGTCGGCGTGGTACGGAGAGTGGGAGTCAAAACTCACATCAAGCGAGTCCCCTATCACCCCGTACAGGGTCCTCGGCGAGTTCATGAGCAGGGTCGATCCGTCCGACGCCATCGTCACCCACGATTCCGGCAGTCCCCGTATGCAGATAATGCCCTTCTACCGGTCTGACGGCCCCCGAAGTTACCTCGGCTGGGGCAAGTCACACGGACTCGGCACCGGTCTCGGTCTGATCATGGGTGCAAAGTTAGCGAAGCCTGAGAAATTCTGCGTCAACTTCATGGGAGATGCGGCATTCGGTATGACCGGCCTCGACTTCGAAACTGCGGTGCGCTCCAACATCCCGATCTGCACCGTCGTCCTGAACAACGACGACATGGCGGTTGAAGTCCCCCACATGGAACTATCCAACGACCGATTCGGGTCGCGTGCACTCTACGGACGTTACGCTGATATGGCGCGTGCCATGGGCGGATGGAGTGAGCGGGTGGACGACCCGAAAGACGTTGGACCCGCGCTAGAACGTGCCAGGAAGGCAACCGAGGACGGTAATTCCGCATTGCTGGAATTCGTGACCAGTAGCGAGATGGCGAAATCTAACCCGAGGGCCTTCTCCTAAGGGGCCTTCTCGTGATCGGGAATATCCTGTGTGCGGACGGGGTAGACGGACTGTCGATCAAGCGTTGTTTTCGGCCATCGATGCACGATCACATAATAAATAGCTACTTTCGGTCGTTTCCCGCGATGCTACCCCCAAGAAACACGCGTTTTCGGCACAGGACCCTCTGCTTATCCCCTCAGTTGCCGATGACCAACTCGATTGTGGGTGGCATCCTGCTGCTTATCGTTCTCGGGCTATTCTTGAAGATCAGGATGGAAGCCGCACGGGAAGCACTAGCGTAGTTACTCGAGCGGAGGGCGTGCGCTACCTGCCGCGGTCTCCGCTTGCCATCTTGTAGGCGTAGTCCAACGCCGAGATCATGTTGACCTCGCTCGCGACGCCCTGCCCCGCTATGTCGAATCCCGTGCCGTGGTCGACGGACGTCCTGATGATCGGCAACCCGACCGTCACGTTGACGCCCTCTTCAAATGCCACCAGCTTCACTGGTATGTGGCCCTGATCGTGGTACAGAACGACGACGATGTCATAATGGCCATTAATGGCCATCCTGAACACGGCGTCCGGTGATATCGGGCCTGTGGCATCGATCCCTACTGCACGTGCCTGCTCGACGGCCGGAGCGACCTCCTGCGCCTCTTCTAAACCGAACTGACCTCCATCACCGGCATGCGGGTTCAGGCCAGCCACCGCGATCCGTGGGTTCTCAAACCCCATCTGCTTCAGGTGTTCGTAACCGGCGCTAATAGTGTCCAAAATACGATCAGTCTTGACCCGTCTCACGGCTTCTTCAAGTGTTACGTGGGTGCTGACGTGGATAACCCTGAGCACATCGGACCCAAGCACCATGAAGTACTTCTTCGCGCCCGTTAGCTCTCCTAGGAGTCCCGTGTGGCCGTCGTACATGTGGCCAGCAAGTCGCATGGACTCCTTGTTCAAGGGCGCCGTCACAATTGCGGATATGCGTCGATCCATCGCCAGCTTTGCCGTGTGAGCGACGTACTCATACGCGGCGTTGCCGCTGTAGGGGTCTACTTCACCGATCTTAACCAGTGCGGGATCGCAGTTCTGCAGATCTATCACCGGAATGATGTGATTGCCGACCGCG
>CAUZKS010000199.1:0-4434 GCA_963580625.1 Dehalococcoidia bacterium
ACGCGAGTTGCCGGATCATGCGGTTTTCGTCGGCGATGAGTTCGATATCGAGATCCGGGTGACCAACGCGAAACCGATCCCCATGCCGTGGTTGCGCATCGCAGATACCGTTCCCATCGGCCTCGAAGTCATGAACGGGAAAATGGCCCGCTCAAACAGCCGGGCGGCGCTCGAGCTAAGAGAGTCGATCAACCTTGCGTGGTACGAACGGGTCCGCCTGAAATACTCGGTGAAGGCACTCCGCAGGGGGTATCACCAGCTGGGTCCGGCCATGCTCGACTCTGGAGACCTGTTCGGGATGTTCCCGAGAAACGATACGGTCGCGCAGCCCGGTAAAGGGGTGGTTGTTTACCCGCAAACGGTTCCGTTGCCGGACTTTGAGATGCCATCGGGGCGGCCCATCGGAGATAACCGTGCCGCAGTGGCGTTGTGGGATGACCCTAACCGACCCCGGGGGCTGCGGGATTATGTGCCCGGAGATCCCATCAAGACGATCGACTGGAAGGTCACGGCACGACTGAGACAGGTACTTGTACGGACGTTTGATCCCTCGGTCACCCAGTACGCCGTTGTCGTGATGGACGTATCAACCACGAGTTACCTTTTCACCGGATACTCGCCCCGATTGCTTGAGAGGGCCATCGTCGGCGCTACATCTATCGCCACGCGGACGATGGAGCTTGGCCACCGTGTCGGGCTGGTCACTAACGGCGTCGCACTTCGGCCGGGGACGCGGATGGTGATACCGCCGTCCGCAAGCCCGGGCCAGCTCGCATCGATCATGGAGGCATTGGCGATGATCCGCCCGGTGTCGCCGGAGCGGATCGACCGCTTGCTTGAACGTGAGGCAAGCTGGGCCGTCCCGTTCGGTGCGACCATCGTGATCGTATCCGCCGTGATGAGCCCTGACCTGATGGAAGTGGCAGAACGGCTGGCGGCAAAGGGACATCCGGTGCGCGCCATCTATGTGGGATGGGACGAGGCCCCTGAGGGGACGTCACATGTGCCGATAGAGAGTATGGGCGACCGATTCGATCTCCCCGTCCCGCCGCCACCGCGTGCAAGCATCGGCGATACGTTTGCGGACGATTTTGACGACGATTTTCAACAGGATGCCGAACTTGAGCGCGGAGAGGCCAACTTCGAACGGTGGAGGATTTGACGTGATATTTCACAGATGTTCACACAGCAGGCCCCTTGTATGAGTGACAATCGGGAACGCCTGATCACGTTCTCTCTCTGGGTGTCAGAAAGCGCCCGGGTATTTTCGTTTGCGGCCATCGCCACGTTGATTGTCGGGCTGGACGCGGCTCCTCTGACGTGGGCTGCCGTGGCGGCGATCATGGGCGTGTCGATGGCCGCCAACTGGGTTATCGGTGGGGCCAGGGGCGATCTTGTGACGCTGGCGCTTGTGCAGGCGCTCGTCGGATTCCCCGTCATATACCTGGCCGCTGCTGCCCGGGGGATAGGTGGCGGATCGGGGCTGGATCTTGACTGGCCCCTGGCGCTTACCGCCGGAGATATGGACCCTGACGGGGTGATGGGCGTAATCCTGGCGATACCGCTCGCATTTATCGTATGGCTGCGTGGAATAGCACTCTTGAACTCGGAAGAGCCCGAGAGTGTCCAGCGGTCGATCTTCTACACAGGTGCGGCTGCGCTCGGCATATTGCTGTTGATGGAACAGATCATTGGCAACGACGTGGACGCACGATTCCTGATCCTTCCGTTCTTCGCAGCCGCACTGGCCGGTATGGCGATAAACCACCTTTCCACCGTAGGGGACGTTAAATCCGGGTCGGCGTTCTGGGGCCGATTCATGACGATGACTGTGGGAGGGGTGCTCCTCTTTGCCATCACGATTACTGTGCTGGCGGTCGTGTTCAACGATGTAATCCACGTACTTGGACGGGGCATCGGCGTGTTGTTGTCGTGGATTTTGATAGCCGTCGCCGCGCCGTTTGCAGTGGTCGCCATGGGTGCGATCTGGCTGTTATCGAAGCTCCGGGATGAGGGACAAACTGACGTTGTGATCGGAGGCGATTCCAACTTCGAACTAAACACGGACACCGGCCTGGCTGTGGTGGACGATGGCAAGTCCAGCGTGTTCGACCTTGTTGTCGATCTGCTCAGAATCCCGCTGGCGATCATCATCGTCCTCACCATCCTCTTCGTCCTTTACATCACCTTCCGCCGATATATGGCGAAACGGCGAATCCGCGTGGGGAACGACCGGGAATCGGTACGCGGGGATGCGGATGCCGGCAAGGACCTTGCTGGCCTGCTCGGGAAGTTGTTGCCGGAGTGGATGCGTCGCCACGGTGACTCCGAAGTGGAGCGGCGATATCCTGCGGACGAACCGGGCGTATCCGAAGTGTTTCAACTTTACTTCAGTTACCTGAAGGCGGCGACGCGTCGTGGGATGTCGCCGGAGTCTGGATATACGCCAAACGAGTTACGTGGTGCTATGTCACGGGCGTTGCCGGGGATGCCTGTTGACCTGATGACGGACCGTTTTAACGCGGCCTGCTACGGGCATGAGCCATCGTCTTCAGAGATCGTGGGAAGACTCCGTGCGGGATTGAAGGATTAATACCCGGACTGGCTAATCGACAGCATCCGGTTCCGGCAGGTCGATCACTCTGAGCAGGTTTGTGCTGCCGTGGACACCGATCGGTACACCGATCACAGCGACGGCGCGATCTCCGTTTTTCACGAGTCCGCTATCGAGCGCTATTTGCGAGCCCTGTCTGAACATCTCGTCGATGCTGTGTGGCCGGGGGGCTGTGATGACCGTGACACCCCAACGAAGGGCGAGCCCACGCCCGACCCTGGCGTCCGGTGTAATGACGATGATCGGGACCCCGGGACGGAATCCGGCGACACGCGCTGCGGTGCTCCCGGATTCGGTGAATGCGAGGATGACTTTCGCTCCTACGCGGTCCGCCGTGGTCACGGCCGCGTCTGCAATGGCACTGTCCAAACCCTGGACGCCGGTACGACGCCGGCCAGCGATCTCATCCCGGTTGAGAGTTTTTTCAGCCTCTAAAGCGACCTCCGCCATGACGCTCGTTGTGATGACCGGATACTCGCCGACCGAGGTCTCTGCGGACAGCATGATCGCGTCCGTGCCGTCAAGAATGGCATTGGCGACGTCCGTCACTTCCGCACGCGTCGGCATAGGAGCGTTAATCATCGACTCCAGCATCTGGGTGGCCGTGATGACCGCTTTACCGACGTGGTTGGCGCGCCTGATGATCTTTTTCTGACTTTCGGGCACGAGCGCAATGGGAAGCTCTACACCCAGGTCACCCCGAGCCACCATCACGCCGTCCGCGGCGTCGATGATTGCGTCAAGGTTTTCCATAGATTCGGCGAGTTCGATCTTGGCGATCAATTGCGGGTGGAAACCGCGCGCAGCGAAGAAATCACGTACAAGGCGCACGTCTCCGGCCGACCTGATGTAGGAGATGCCTACGTAGTCGACATGCTGTGAGGCGGCAATGTCCAGCGCTGCGCCGGTCTCCTCTGTCAGATAGCTGATGCGGGATGCGTGCCCCGGGGCGGATACAGCTTTGTCCGAATGTACGGGTCCGCCGACCGTGACTTCACATTCGATTTCGTTTCGGCTGGCTTTGATGACTTTGAGCTGTATTGCCCCGTCGGCGATCAGCACACTCGCGCCGGCGGGTGTGCTGGATACAAAACCCGGGGGATGAACGTAGCCGACTTCGGCCGTAGACGTCCCGTTCCCGTCTCGTAGGCTGTACATTTGGCCCGGTTCGAGAATGATGGGTGGTCCGGATTCCGATTCGGCCCCCGGTCCCAGCCGGTGTTTCGGGCCGGGAAGGTCGGCAAGAACGGCTACCGCCACTCCGGCGTGATCAGCTCGCGCTCTTACCCGGGCGATGGCATCGGTCTGCTCGATATGTGATCCATGTGACAGATTGAGTCTGGCGACCGACATCCCGGCATGGATCAACTGGTCAATCATGTCATCCGTTGCTGTCGCCGGTCCCAATGTGCATACGATCCGCGTTCGTGGTCGCATGAGCACATATTCGGGAGTCGTATAGGAAGGCATCAAGAATCTCATGGGGACTATGGAGTTTGGTCCGGGCAAACATAGCAGGGAACCGTAGACGATACGCCCGCTGTAATAACCGTTCAATTAGCAAAATAAACGTAAAAGCTTCATTTTTGTTGACACGTTCCGATGCTGGTTCATACGATGGTATTTCTCGAACGCGCGGAACGACGCGTTCACTCCAAATTTGAGCCACCCTCACCACGGATAATGTATCGGTTTTGATGCAACTCTCAGGAGACCTGCTCCTCACGCTCCAGGAAGTCGATGAACGACTGACAAAGAAGCAGCAGGAACTTGACAAATTGAATGCTGAACTCGAAGGCCAGGCCGAGATACCGGTGCTT
>CAUZKS010000200.1:0-4420 GCA_963580625.1 Dehalococcoidia bacterium
GTGCCGTCCATGACGGCAAATATTCCGGGGTGGATCTCCTTCTGGATCGTCAGAAGATCGACCAGTGTTTCGTGGATGACGGCGTGCGTCCAGTGACGATTGCGGTGCAACAATCCGCCGAACGCGTTTTTCATGGCGCCGGTCATCTGAGTGAATACGTGCGTCTTAACGGTAGGGAAGTGGATGACGTTTTTGCCGGCAAAGGTCTCCGGGATAAACAAACCGTCCGGGAACACGTCGTTCAGCACAAGCATGTCGCCCTTTGGCGTGTACGGAACCCATCGGTTTGGCGCCACATCAAGTGTGATGCTTGGGATGCCGTGCTTTTCCTCAACCACTTTGTGCTTATTCTTGATCTCGCCCTCAAACGGGTCGACCACCACGGTCCCGTTGTGCGCGGCCATCAAATCGTCGTACCCGTCCGACTTGAGCTGCTTGATCACCCCGTCCATCTGCCACGGCGTTGTGGAGCAAGCGGGGTAGTAGTGCTGCCAGGACAGATTGATCTTGAGGAGTGTCTGCGTCCCGGGGGCAAGCGCGTTCTGGTAGTTGGCGAGTTTGAGCAGCTTGCCGTAGTCCTCGATCACCGTCTCCGGCGTCGTGTACATCGCAGCGACCACGCCCATCTTCGGCGTGGTGTGCGGGATAGCAGGGGATAACGCGGGATTGGCCATCAGCCCTCCGGTGGTTGAACGTCGGGTAAAGTGAGGCATGGCGCAATTACGTCGATATTGTGTGCGCCAACGTGGATTCGTGCCGAAAGTATATCAATCGCCGCCGGTCCCTTCGGTTCACCGACGGCCAATCACACGCCTTGATAGTCGACTCACACACGCACATATTGCCCGGCGAGTTCAGAGATCAGCGGGAACGCTGGTTGGCTGCTGATCGTACATTCTCCGCTTTGTTTAACGACACAGGCGCCCTTACAGCCTCATCTAGAGATTTGATCACTGAGATGGATGAGGCCGGTGTCGATATTTCTGTGGCGCTGGGATACGGCTGGACCGATCAGGACGCGGCACGGCTGTCTAACGATTATTTAATTGCAGCCGCCGCCGAATTTCCCGGCAAAATCGTTCCTTACTGCAGCGTAGACCCATCATGGGGGAAGGCGGCGCTAAGAGAGGTCGAACGTTGCCTGTCTTCAGGTGCGCGTGGCATAGGCGAACTGCATGCCGATACGCAGGGCTGGAGCCCGGAGCAGGTAGAAGGATTGCGGGGAATCATGGCGTTGGCGAACGAGGCCGCAGTTCCCGTGCTCGTACACGCGTCTGAGCCGGTCGGTCACAGCTACCCGGGAAAGGGCGCTACAACTCCGGACAGATTGCTAAACCTGCCAGCAGCATTCCCGGATGTGGCGTTCATATTTGCCCATTTCGGTGGCGGTTTGCCGTTTTACGCCCTCATGCCGGAGGTGGCGGCAACCCTGTCCAACGTGTACTTCGATAGTGCCGCCACGCCGTTCCTGTATCGACCCGACGTGTACGCGATCTCTGCAGCCGCCGCCGGAAGCGATCGGATCCTGTTCGGGAGCGACTTTCCACTGATACGGCAGAGTAGGGCGATGCGGGGTGTTCGTGGTTCAGGGCTGAACGCCGCCGATATCGACCTGGCACTGGGAGGGAATGTGGTGGATTTACTGGGCCTAAAGTCTGGTTGAGTTACAAACGGTAGCCGGGGCCAGTACTGGCCCGGTGAAACATGTTTCGTGCCACCCGGGTTTTGCAATCACGGGCGTTCCGAATAGAATGGCCGCACGATGACTTACCTTTCATCACTAGCATCCATGTGCGCTTGTTGTTGTACCACCCGCAGGGGAGGAGCAATCGCGCGCTAGCTGGTTGATGACCACAGCGTTCTGTGCGGCCCCTGCGGAGATTCGTTCCCGGGGGTTTTTTTATTGGCTTCCGCTCCCGGGATCTATTGAACCCGGCGCCTGTACACAGCAGCGGAAGAACAAATGGCTACCTCTCCACAGATCGACGAAAGTCCCGGAGTTCTGCGTTCAAGCTGGACGCGAATCGTCTCGGTGTTCCATCGATTTCTTAATGCGATTGACGGACTGGGCATAGAGCCGTAAGGGACACACTCGGTCTGGCCAATGAAATTGATCCCCCGAAGGATATTCGGGGGATTTTTTTGTGCCCGCTGAGGGCAGCGGTGGAGAGAGCGTTCGAATAGTCGTTAAACGCCTTGAGACGGGCATTGGCTGCGCCTAAGCTGTCCCGAGAGTCGTGTGCGGCAATAAATTACAAGCTACACCGGCAAGATTCCATCGAACTACCGCCACATTCCGGAGGGACAAGTTGCGCCTGTTATTGACCTCGGCCACGAGCGAACTAGGCCGGTCGGTCGCCGAGATATTAGCCCCGCACCATGATCTGGTCCTCACGGACCTCACCGGTCACGCAGACGGCGAAACAGATATCGTGGCCTGTGATCTTGGTCATGACGAATCGACGGACCGCCTTGTTGAAGGCGTCGACATCATCGTCCACATAGGACACGGCGGTCACTTCGCCTCCGCTTCCGATCTCCTGGACATGCACACGCGCTGCACGTACAACCTTCTTACGGCGGCTCGTTCCGCTGGAGTTGACCGGTTCGTCAACTTGAGCACCTTGCGATTGCTGGATGACTATCCGGAGAACTTGACCGTCACCGAGAACTGGCGGCCCACCCCGGGCGTTGAGCCGGTAATCCTATCGGCACATCTCTGTGAATACGTCTGCCGGGAGTTTGGCCGGGAAGGTGGCATAAAGATTGCCAACCTGAGACTCGGGTTTCCCCTGGTAGACGGTGACACCACCGCTGCCGTCAATTCGGGTGAGAGCGCTGCGCTCGCATCCGATGACCTCGCCGCGGCGATCAAAGCAGCCCTGATAGCCGATCTCGGTGCCAATGCACAGTCGACCGATGCTCCGCATCCTGTTTCGTTCCGCACGATCCACGTACAGTCACCGATCCCCAATGGCCGATTCCTTCTCAAACGAGCGGCGTCGATCCTCGGGCTATGGGAAGGGCAGGGAGCGGCCTGATGAACATCTTGATACTTGGCGGAAACGGGATGCTGGGGCCGTGGGTCGTTGATGCGCTTGGCGATCGTCATCGCCTCCGGATCACCGACATCGGTGAATCGCCTGTCACCACGCACGAGTGGCGCCAGATCGACGTGTCCTCGCTGGATGACGTGGTGGACGCGGCGGAGGGGATGGACGCTATCATCAACCTGTCCGTTCTCAGACCGCACCGGAAGATCGCTTTCGACGTCAACACACGCGGCAACTACAACATGATGGTCGCCGCCGTAACTCACGGCATCCAGCGCGTAATTAATACCGGGCCGCACTACCAGATGGCAGGGCCGGGTTACGAAGACTGGGATTTCGATCTCAACCCCGACATGCCTCCGCAGCCGGGAACACGCCTCTACGCGCACACAAAGGCGCTTGGACAGGAGATAGACCGTGTGTTCACGATGAAGCACGACATCTATCTACAGACCTTGCTCTTCTATCACCTGTACGACCCGGCCGATATTGGAAACGGACCCGGCGGCAGCGGCTTGGAATCGCTCGGCAAAGACATGATGACCCCGTACAGCATCGCCTGGCCGGACGCCGGTGAGGCAATCCGGTGCGCAGTGGAGTTGCCACTGGAACGACTGCCGAGCAGGGCCGAGACCTACATGGTTTTCACGGACATTCCGCACGGAATGTTTAATAACTCAAAGGCGCGGAAGCAACTGGGCTGGCAGCCACGGTATCACCTGGAGCAGCTGTGGAATAAATCGTGATTCGAGTGGGTCAGGGCCTGGCAATCTAGAAAGGATCCGGTTCATCTACGAACCGGCGTCGAAGATCGTCCAGCCGGAATGGTTTGCCGAGGATCACGTCGCCACCAAACTCTCGTCCGTTTGCCTGGAGTGCGGGATCAACCATTCCGCTCACAAGAAGCACCCGATCGGACCTGGAATCATCGCCCATGTCCCGTAACTGCCGCAGGACTTCAAAACCGTCCATGACCGACATCATCAGACCTACGAGGACAACGTCGTAATGCTCCCCGGAGATCATTGCGAGGCTGATTTCGCCATCCTCTGCTTCGGTATGGACCTCAGATCCGTCGAAGGTTTCGATACTTGCCGCGGACTCCCTGAAATCGATACAACACAAGAGACGAAAAAGGTCACAGGAGACATCTGAATGTTTGAACGGAGTCCGTTCCAGCGAGGGCCGAAAGGTGGCGGCTTGTCCGAAATGCTAAGCGCCAATCCGGCCATGTGGACCGTGCTTGCGATCAATGTGGCGTATTTCCTGTTACTTGAACTGGCTGGCGGCTCCGAAAACGTTGAGGTGTTGATCAAGTACGGCGCTAAATACGGCCCCGATATAGCGGACGGCGATTACTGGCGCCT
>CAUZKS010000201.1:0-4392 GCA_963580625.1 Dehalococcoidia bacterium
ATTCCAACTATCCAGAATCCAATTCCGGCAGACAGCAACGCGTCACGCCATCCGATTGAGTCGACGAACCACACGAGCAGCGGCGCAGCCATTGCGCCGATCGCCGAAGCGGACATCAGTACTCCGATAGCGCGACTACGTTTACGAACGAACCAGTTACCGACCGTTGCGACGATCGGGAGGAACGTTCCGAATGACATCCCGAAGGTGAGTACCGCCATGACGACGTAGAAGTGCCACAGATTTTGCATCTGGCTCATGCCGATGAAACCAAGTCCTGTGACGAATAGCCCGAACGCCATCAGCTTGCGCGGGCCGTATTTGTCGAGCAGAAGTCCGACGACTATCGACATCCCCCCGGACTCGATTCGATTGAACGATAGCGCCAAAGCTGTAGCCCCACGACTCCAACCAAACGCTTCAACTATCGGCGTAAAGAACGCCCCGAATCCCTGCCAGAAAACGCCGGACGCGTATGCCTGAACGAGCCCGCCATAACCGACGATCCACCAGCCGTAAAAGAACCTCGGTTTTTGCTGAAGTTCTACACCGGCGTTTTCCGGTGTAGAACTCTTTTCAGAAGGTTGTTCGGCGGGGTATGAGTCGTTGGGGGTTGACGTGGCTGCTGGCTCCTCGGACTACTTGGAAGCGGGGAGAGCTTCTAAAAACGGTGAGACAGCGGCGTGGAATCCGGATGGGTTGTCGCCCTGCACAAGATGCCCGGCGCGCTCCACGGTTTCTGCCTTGCTACCGGGGATAACCTCCAACATGCGCTCGATATTCGGCGGTGTGAGCATCTCACTGTCGCCGCCGATCACGTACAGCGTCGGGCAGGTGATCTTCGAGAGTATCTCCCACCGGGCATCTTCGGAATCGTTAGGCCCGTTGACTGGTCGGCGGATGTTGGGGTCGTACTTCCACGACCACTTTCCGTTCGGGAACTGTCTGGTCGTGTGTGTCAGGCTGCCACGCAACTGTTCGATGGGTCGGCCCGGGAGATAGGAGTGAACGCGCTCGACAAGGTCCTCGTACGTGTCGAACTCTCGCTGCCCGTCCATAAAGTTGCGGACCCGTGCGCCTCCAGGCTCCTCCATACGCGGCCCGGCGTCCACGACAATCAGGGCGCGCACTTTATCCGGGTGGCCGGAGGTGTAGGTGTAAGCGTTGCGGCCGCCCATTGAGTGGCCCACCATCACGAAATCTTCCAGCCCGACGGTGTCCACGAAGGCTTCAACGTCCGGGACGTATGTCGGCGCGCCGTAGTTGCCGTCCGGGTCCCACTCGGAGTCGCCGTGTCCGCGCTGGTCCAACGCCATGCAGTGGAAACGGTTGTGCAACGCCAGTGCAGAGAAGTCCCACGAGTGGCCCTGTTGCGCCGTTCCGTGAAGGAAGAGCAGGTCCGGAAGGTGTGGGTTGCCCCAGTCCAGGTAGTGAAACTTGAGGCCGTTTAGCTCGACGGTCTTGTCGGTTGGCTCAGCAGCCTCTGGGATGTCGAGGCCGGAGCGTCGGGCCGCCTCAAGCAGGCTTAGCCCGGGGGTCAAATTACCATCCGAAGATGCCAAGGGGATCCTGTACGAAGTAGGGGTGTCAAAAATCCGCGGTCGCAATCATAGACCCGCGGAGGCTTGTCGGGCCACGTCTGGCAGCGATCTGGTTTTTCTAGCCGACCTTTAGTTCGGAATCAGGTCGCCGCAATCCCAATCGGCGATGCCGATCATCCGCCCGCCAATTGTTTGCACAAGTTCGCGTGACTCCGGCGTTTCCATGTCCAGATTTGCCACGGACAAGACGGACGGGATCAGTGTTCTCAGAAGGCCGCGTCGGTAATCTTCGATCAGCTGGTCAGGCGAGTATTCAGTGACGCCGTTTTCTCTGAGCGTTGACAGGTAGATATCGAGCAGTTCACGCTCGTGGCCGCGCCGTGTCTCAACCGACAGGCTGCCCTGTATGAAGTATGCGATGTCGAGCGCTGGACTTGTCACCATGACGTTCTGCCAGTCTGTGAAGACCACTTCATCATCCCGGAAGAACAGGTTTCCGAGGTGGCAGTCGCCGTGGTTTAGCGTCTGATTGCCGCTTGCTGCCGCTTCCAGCACGGCGGAGAGTCCGTCGCCGAACTTGTCTGCGATCACGAACAGTTCAGGCGCGTAAATATCAGCCAGAGTGTCGGTCGCACGACTCCAGGCGTCTTGGTAGAGCGTCTGAAGGGTGTTGGTTCCAGTCGAAGTGTCGGCATCGTCCACTAACCAATCCAGCTCTGCAACTCGCCCGTCGTTCCACCAACGCGCATGAAGCTGGGCGAGACTGCGCATGACCAACGCCGCTTGCTCCAACGAGCAGCCGGCGATTTCGTCCCCTTCCTCCAGCGCGGTCAAGTCTTCGAGCAGGAGAACGAAGTCTCCGAAATCAGGGTCCAGATCAGCAAAATAACAGTCAGGCACGGGAATTCCGGACTCCGTTGCCAGCTCTCGGTAGAACATCGTCTCCCGTTGGTACATGCCGTTCCGGATCGCGTAATCGCGTATCTCGAGGTCGGCCGAGGGCGACTTTGCAACAATCGTGGGCGGCGCCTCTGAGTCGCCCGAGTAACTGACGTTCAATCGCCTGATCGATCCGGCGAATCCACGACCATGTCCAATGCATTCAAGTGTCAAGGATTTCACGATTGCCATCGTCGGCAAACGCCTGTTCGCATGCAGAGCGGCGGTCAACCAGTCCGGGGTGAAATCGTCACTCGTCCGAGGAATTGCCAGGGCCCTACTTCTCCGTCAGACGTTCGAAAAGCGCATCGATGTTTGCCACGCGACGCAGTGTACAGGCGCTTTAGATCCGTACCATCCAGATGATTCCTGCCGAAACCAGGCGGGTCACGGCCATTGCAAGGAACACGATCTCCCACGGGCTTCCGCTGGCGTCCAAAATTACGCTGAAAATAAGTGCCTGAGCACCGGCGTATGCGTAGCCGTGGGCATCAAGTACACCACTCGCCGTCGCCGCCATGTGTCTCCCGCCGATGTCCACAGCGGTCGCTGCGATTAATGTGAGGCTCATGGCGAACCCGCCGATGAGGAGCAGTCCCGCACCCAGGAATTCGTTGTCTGCCGGAGCGAACGCAATGATCACGAGCACGATGGCGCTGATGAATGCAGACGCCAGAGTCATGGGCCGGCGTCGACTTCCGAGGAACTTGTCCGAGATGTAACCAGAAACGAGCGGCGCTGTGAGATAGCCGACCGGCAGCGCCACCGTGACCAGGACGGTGGATTCGATCGACAGCCCGCCCTCTTCGAAATAGTAGATTGGTACCCATGTCGTCAGGCCGTACCGGACAACGTTCTCGAGGCCTTTGACGTGAGAGGCCGCCACGAAGCGCCAGTTCGTCATCAGCGTTTTGTATGGTCCAAAACCGCGGAGCTGATCCGAAGAAGCTGCTTCTGCTCGGCCCGTATATGAATCGGGATCCTCTTCGTACGGCTCCAGCCCGACGTCCGACGGACGGTCTCGAACGACCAGAAAATAGACGATACCTGCGACCGCGATCAGGAGTGGTGGATATCGGAACGCGGCGCGCCAGCCCCACTCGGACGCAACCCATCCGGTGACCAGCCACATGGTCAGCATGGCTCCACCGGCGGCGACGCCGACCACTCCCATAGCCCTTCCGCGCTGGCTGCGGGGCCACCACTGGGTGATCAACGCCACACCAGGAGCCCAAGCGCTGGCGTTCACGAATCCGGCGAAACCCCATGGGATTGCGAAGCTCCAGATGCCGTTCGCGAAGCTTGTGATGACGGCAAAAGCACTCGTGGCTATCGCCCCGAGCATCACCCAGAGCCGTAGGCCATAGGCCTCTGCCATTCGTCCGTGAACAAGATCTCCCAGGCCGAACCCCCACAGGAGGGCGGCGTTAACTATGCCGATCTCCACGTGCGTAAAGCCGAGGTCATCTTTGATGAGCGGCGCGGCCGGCCATAAGGCGAATCGGCCCATGTAGACAAAAATGTAGAACCCGACGAACCCGAACAGCGCGCGCAGCTTCCACTGGTTGTACTCGGCCCCGGTCGGGCGTGTATCGGCTGTGGGGGGGGTGGGGGCTTGTTCTGATGACATTGGGTGAAGGCCATCCTAGCGGGGGATCGGCCGTAATAAAGGACCTATTCGGGCCGTCCGATAGGACTTTCTCGCACCGATGCTGAGGCCCTCGAAGCATGCAATTAGCAAATCAGGTCAAGCTGTTTGACTCGCTGCAGTCACGCGAATAGTTTCGTGGTGCTGCCATTTTGTCTTAAGTCACCTGACACAGCTAGAGAGGCATTTAATGTCCAGCCAGCTCAGAGTTATGCAACCGGTCGATGCCCTTGAAGGGACAGGATTCGAGTGAAGGTCCTCATT
>CAUZKS010000202.1:0-4380 GCA_963580625.1 Dehalococcoidia bacterium
CAAGGTAGCGACGCATGTCCACAATCGTGTCGATGTGATTGATAAAGACCGGACACGCCTCGACACACGCCCCGCAAGACGTGCATGACCACAGGACGTCTTCCGTGATCACCTCGCCCACCATCGTACGCTCCGGGTCCGGAGCCGTCTCGCCCTCTGGCGTCGCCAGTAATACGGGCGCGCGCTCGTCCATGAAAGACTTCATGTCCTGCATCACCGCACGTGGAGATAGCGGTTTATCGGAGGCCCATGCAGGGCACTGCTCTTCGCACCGTCCGCAGTTTGTGCAGGCGTCAAAATTCAGGTTCTGCCACCATGTGAAGTCCGTGATGTCCTTCGCCCCGAACGTCTCAAGCGTCTCGAAATCGCCCATCGGCTTCAACGCCCCCCGGGGCTTTGTCGGCCGCAAGAAAATATTGGCCGGACTCACCACGATGTGCGACAGGTGCTTGTTGCGGACTGCTATGTAGACAAACCCGGCGGTGAAAATCGTGGCGTGCGTCCACCACATCACTTCTTGCAAATTTCTCATACTGGACGCAGTGAACCCGATCCCATCGAGCCCTTTAGCGAACACCCAGCCAACAGGTGACCAGCCGGCAACCCCAGGGTCGTAGAACCTGGAGTCTGCAGGATTGAGCTCGGTAGCGCCTATCCGTGCGCCTTCGATCAGGAATCCTGTGAGTAGGATCAGCCCGAGGTAACCAAGCACGAATGCGTTGTCGGAGTAGGAGTGGAGCCGGTTTGGCCGGACAACGTAGCGCCGAAAGGCCGCCATCGACAGTCCGATGGTCGCCAACACGCCGCCAAAAATGTCCCATACGAACCCGGCGGCGATCCGGTACTCGACCGTCGGGAACTCACGATGCAGGTACTTCTCGACGTTGAACTCGATCGCCGCGACCGTGGTCGCGAGGAGGAGGATCATGAAACCCCAGAAGATGGAGAAGTGCATGATCCCCGGATAAAGCTCGCGCTTCACGAACTTCCGGTGGGCCAGCAGATCGACCACGCCAAGCCCGACGAACTCTCGAATTCGTGGTCCCATCGGGCCGAAGTCCTCGACGGGCTTGCCGAGCCGCCACATCAGCGAACGACGTCGGATGCCGTACACGATGGCGGCGATGATGATGGGGGCGGCCAGGTAAACGAGGATGGCGGGCAACGGATACCCGATGTTCCAAAAATCCTCACGTCCGGCAGGCATTCACAATCCTTAGTAATCAACTAGTGCGAAATTTGTTATCTAAACCGAGACACGTGCACACCGTAGAGGAGAGTCACTATGCGCCCACGTCCGTCCTTCGAGTGTCTCAGGATACGGGCGGAATAGTCTAATTCGGTCTGCCTGTATACAGGGCGTGGCGCTAGCATTGTCTTAGAAGCGAAGCGTACTCGTTACCGGACCGATAGTTAAGGGCGTTAATTGAGTCCGAGCACGAGGGCGGCTGTCGTCAGCCACAGCACGATGGTCACTAGCAGAGCCGGATCTCTGACCAGCAACTCCTCGGGGGATTCTCCCATGTCGTTCTTGTATCCCAGGTACAGATATCGGAATAGCCCGTACGCAACGAACGGAATCGTCAACATCATAGAGTTGTTGTCCGGGAGGTTTACGTTCGTGAGGAAACTGCCGCTGAACGTGTACAAGGTGTACGCCATGAGCGTGGTCGGCGCCACGACCGCCACCAGTCGGTCGATCAGCTCGACGCTGTATTCGCCGAGGATCGGCCTCTGACGGACCGCGTTCAATCCAGCCGAGACAAGCTCTGCCCGGCGCTTAATCAGCGCGATCAGTAGAGCGCCGGACGCGGTACACACATAAAGCCAGGGCGAGATAGTCAGTTCAAGTTCAAACCGATCCAAGTTATTTCCAAATGCAAACCCATCTATTGCCGCGGAGCCCGCCGCCGCACGTAACACGAAGCCCGCAGACACGGTAGCAACGTCAAGAATCACTGCGCTCTTGAGGAATGCGTTGTACGCCTGCGAAAGGCCAAAGTAGCCCACGACTATCAAGCCGAATGACATGCTGATCACAAATGCGATGGCGACAGCCCCGATAAGAAGCACGATCGCCGTCACCCACGCCACACCCCTCGGCACGACGCCAGACGCTATCGGACGAAATCGCTTCCTTGGGTGTTCGCGATCACGTTTGGCGTCGAACAGGTCGTTGACGATATACACAACGCCGCTCACGATGATGAAGATCAGCGTCGCAGTTACGCTCGTCGCGATCAGCCGGACTATGCCCTCAAATTGGTCAAGGTCCCACCATTTGTTTACGGTAAAAAACAGAGCGACGAGAACCAGGCCGTTCTTAGGGGCCTGTCTCGGTCGCATGGACCGTATGAGTCCGTACAGGATCGTCACAGGTGACCCGGAGCGACGATCTGTTGGAGGAGTGCTTGCCATCGAGCGGATGATACCGGACCACATGCCCGTCACACGTACGGAAATCAGTTACAGATCTTCGATGACCGAATCTGGAATTGGATTTCGGCCGAAGATCATCAGGCAGGTCGCGGTTTGAGTCCCAGAAGACGGTTACGTCTCGATCAATTGATGGTCGATAAGGGCCTTGCGGGTAGTATCGTGGAGGCTCGGGCGCTCGTAATGGCGGGGGAAGTTTCCCTGCCCTCGACGCACGGTAGGCCTACGGCAGGTCAGCAGTTGAGGGACGATCAGGAGATCGTACTGCGCTCCCGCTCGCGCTTCGTTTCGCGCGGTGGAGAGAAACTGGCGCACGCACTGGAGCGATTCGGGGTCGATCCCACTGGAATGACCGTGATGGATATCGGCGCATCTACGGGAGGGTTTACCGATTGCGTTCTCCAGAACGGAGCCGCACGCGTCTACGCGGTGGACGCCGGACGCTCGCAACTCCATTCCCGTCTGGTGGCCGACGAACGCGTGCTGTCGATGGAGAGCACGAACGCCCGAGAACCGATACAACTTCCGAGCAAAGTCGATCTCATCGTTGCGGACGTGTCCTTTATCTCGTTGGAATCCGTCTTGCCAGCGGTGTTCGTCCACCTGCGTCCCGGCAGTCGGGCGATAGTGTTGTTCAAGCCACAGTTTGAGGCGCGCCGCGGAGAGGTTCCAAAGGGCGGCGTCATTCGAGATCCGGGCCTGAGGGCAAAGCTCGTCGGGCGATTTGTGGCCTGGCTGACCGAAAACCGGATCCGAATCAGGGGATTGATCCGGTCGCCCATCCTTGGTGATGCCGGAAACGCCGAGTTCCTGCTCTGGATAGAGCCACCTGCGTGAATTTCGAAATCCGATGATCGACCCCCGACCCGTGCTTGTCCCCAACTTCTTTTATGGGACCTTGGACGATACCGCATCACTGAACGTGCAAAACGGGGCTATCGGATGAAACCTGGACGGGGGTACCATAGGGTAGCTCTCAGCGACGTGATACCCGGCCCACCGCAAGCGCGGCGGCGCCACGGGAGCAGCGCACTGTAAGGTCAATTGCCGCACACCTATCGGTCCGACTGGCTTGACAACGACAGGCCCCGTGAAGCCTGTGGTGTCGTCGGTGTGTACGCGCCTGGGGACGATGTCGCCAATGTCGCTTATTTTGGTCTCTTCGCCCTGCAGCACCGCGGGCAAGAGTCGGCTGGCATCGCTACGGCAGACGGCCGCGACATACTCCTTCACACCTCGATGGGCCTGGTCGCACAGGCATTCCGTGAAGAGGACCTTGAACGGCTGACCGGCCATATCGCCATCGGCCACACCCGGTACTCCACCACCGGAGGGACCAAACGATCCAACGCACAGCCAATCATCGCCCACGGCGACAACGGGCTGACGATCGCGATGGGTCACAACGGCAACGTGATCAACGCTGGCCCCCTGCGCACGGAACTCCAAGAGTGGGGCTCCACGTTCACCGGCACTTCGGACACGGAAGTCATCGCCGAAATGTACGCAAAAGCGCCCGGTACCACCTGGGAAGAGCGTTCTGCATACGCCATGAGACGCCTGAAGGGCGCTTACTCACTGGTGATCATGACCAAAGATCAGCTGGTCGGAGTACGCGACCCGCTTGGTATTCGCCCCCTCTGCATTGGAAAGTTCGGCGATGGATACATATTGGCCTCCGAGAGCTGCGCCATCGATCACGTCGGCGGCGAGTTCCTAAGGGAGATAGAACCCGGTGAGACGGTTGTGATCGACGAGAACGGTATGGAGTCGTTCATGTGGTCCGGCACCCGTGAAGGCCATGCGATGTGCATCTTCGAGCATATCTACTTCGCCCGACCTGACAGCATCCTGAACGGGAACCTGAACCAGTCGACCAGGGCCGAAATGGGTGCCCAGCTCGCGAGGGAGCATCCGGTCGATGCCGATCTCGTCATAGGGGTG
>CAUZKS010000203.1:0-4366 GCA_963580625.1 Dehalococcoidia bacterium
ACAGTTGCGTCACCTACAGCCACCCTGGGTTTGGTCGTTCCGACTGGATTGGCGATGTCTCTGACCGCGTCAGCTACTCAGATGTACTTCTGGAGTTGCTGGATTATCTTGAGATAGAGCGGGTTGTGCTGATTGCACAATCGATGGGTGGATGGACATGTCTCCCGGTTGCGGTCCGACTGCCTGACCGCGTGGCGGCGCTTTTCATGGCTTCTACACCGGGCAACTTGAGCACACCCGAGATCGATCAGGCTCGTGAGGCAAATCGGGAGAGGTTGGAGGAGCAAAGAGAGGCGTGGGAGGAACGGTCCGCTGGAAGCTTCAATCCAGCTCTCGGAGAGCGCTGTTTCACTGAGCAACCTGGGATGCACTATCTCTACTCCGCTATCCAAGGCTTGAACCAGCCGCGGGCATCGAGACCCAGAATCGATATTACTCCCGAAGAGATGTCCGGTTACCGGATACCGACGATGTACTTAACAGGTGAGGAAGACGTTGTACTACCATCTTCGATGATAGCGGCGGCGGCGGCAGTTACGCCCGGAGCCCATCTAGAGCGAGTGCCAGAAACCGGCCATTCGATCTACTTCGAACGGCCAGATGTGTTCAATTCACTGCTCTCTGCTTTTCTCAGTAAGGTATACCCGACCTGAACTTGCGGATAGATGTCCGGGCCAACTCCTTTAGTCTTCCCCCCACCTTTCTCTTCGGACAGTGTGGGGCATGTGATACAGCCCCGTCACAGATCAGTTGTACTGGGCATAGAGTAGGGGTCGGTTGCTCACTCAAGGGTGTGTGATGATACTAGGGAGTGGGGTAGTCCTGCCTCGTGTTGACCGGATGATAAAGGGCGCGCTGCATACCGAAAATACTGCTGCCGCGTAGTTGCAACGTTGGCCAACATCGTGGTCCCTACGGTCACCGTATGCACTGCGTACACCCCCGGTTTGGTTAACGCGGCTTAAACGAGATATCAGGCCGACCAAACGTGGATAATGGTCGATTATTGCGTGGTTAAATCGCCTGGACTTTACGGATCAGATCTATTAAACGAGCCTCGTCTTCCGGTGTATCGGATGGTGCATCGAACGAAACCCGGGTCGCATAGTCCATTCGTTTTGTTAGCACATCGGGCAGATTGTCATAGGTTGATGTGACTGCGAACTCACGCACGACATCCAACGGCACGGATTCCACCATTCGCTCCCACTCGCCCTTGACCGACATGTCGTGGAGCATTAGCCCGAGTTCACCCAATCCGTGTGTGTCAAAAACGTTCATGTACGTGCGAGTAGACCCGTAAAAAGAGATGGGTTGACGAAGTTCTAGGAGCTTTTGCTCGATTTCGGAATCGTCGTTCCCAAGAGCCATCATGCCGCCCCCGGATATCTCGATATCCGACAGATCCCGACCGGCCTGCTCTGCTCCGCGTGCCAGTTCGGGAAGTGTGACTTCCCTGACGTACTTCTCGGTCGTGAAGCTGTGGAGAAAAAGTCCGTCAGCGACACGTCCAGCGACACGGGTCATGGCCGGTCCGACGGCGGAAATGAATATCTTTGGCGGCGGGACATCTATCGGTCCCATGTTGAAGGCGGGTGGGCATAGCGTGAAGTTGTAGAAGCGTCCCTCAAATTCCGGCTTCGCACCGGTCTGGAACGTGTCCCACACGGCCCGCATCATGCGAATGTACTCCTCCATCCGGGTGGCCGGAGCCTCCCACATTCCGGAACTGAACCGACGCTCGTTGTGGCCCTTGACCTGTGTTCCGAGTCCGATCATGACCCTGCCGCCGGTCAGTTTTTGCAATTCCCAGGCCATCTGCGCCATTACGAACGGGCTACGCGGGAAGGCGATGATGATTGAGGTGCCGATCTCCGCCCGCGTGCTTATGTGTGCCGCAAGAGTCCAGCGGGTAGTCGCCTCGTACTTCGTCTCCGAAGTGGTGATAGCGTCGTAACCGAGACGCTCAGCGCGTTCGACCTCGGATGGGACGTCCGATAGTAGACCGGCGCCAAATCGACCTGAGACCTTCAATTAATCTCTCCCTCAATTATTGCTGGGTATTTCAATATCGTCGTAATAACCGTGTGTGGCGAACTTGCCGTGACCGACACGATGCGGCGGGCGGAAATCGGATCATTGATGATGGACTGGGCTTCCCCTGTTGGGGATCGGCAGATTCTAACCGGCAAAGACCGTTTAGGGACCAGCCGGTTACACTCTCCTTATGATCCCTAACAGGAACCGGGTCCGGCGCAATCAGTCTGACGCCAGAATACGCCACGACTTTTCGGGCGTAGACGGGGAGTTTAATGACGGTTCGTGCATATCAACTGGTCGACACAGCACCCGGTAGCGATGTCTCGGCGCTCATCGATGCATTAAACGCGATCGATGGAACCAAAAGGGTGGACGCCGTCACCGGCCCGCATGACATCATCTGCACGGTTCAGGTCGATGAGCTGGCCAATCTGGCCAGCTACCAGACTCAGGTCCACAACGTGTCGGGCGTGACGCGCACCATGACCTGCGTCGTTCTACAGGGCTGATTCTGGTCAGAGGATGATCTATTGAAGATCAACGAATACACTGAAAACGCACTTGGACGCGTCCACGATTTTATGGCCCTGGCGTTCGCCGATCTAACCCCGGAACAACTCTGGTATCGCCCGGCCGTTGAGGCGAACTCGATTGCCTGGGTTGGCTGGCATCTAACCCGAGGACTGGACCGCCGTGTATCAGATATGGACCGGGGTGAGCAGACCTGGATAGAAGGCCGCTGGTACGAAAAGTACGGGCTTCCTGCGAATCCAAAAGATTACGGCATGGGGCACACTTCGGATCAGGTTGACGCGGTCCGGCCGTCGGGATCAGACGTGATCCTTGGCTATTACGATGCCGTATACCAGCGGACTTTGAAGTTCCTGGCTACGCCTGACGCGGATAACCATGATCGTGTGCTTGATGATTCCGGCAACACGCTCGCCGAAGAGATGGTCGGTATGTCGACCGGAAACCTGCAACACATAGGACAGGTCGGCTATATCCGAGGGCTAATCGAAGGACGACGCTGGTATCCCCGATAGGGGACCATAATCGCCGTCTAGCTCAGGCTCCCAGGTTTATCGGAGCGAGGATCTCGCCCAACTCCAACATCTCTGATTCGCTGAGTTGCCAGTCTGCCGCGCTCGCGTTGTGCAGCACCTGTTCCGCTGTCTTCGCTCCGGCAATGCACGACGCCATGGACGGATGGGCAAGGGTCCAAGAAATCGCCAGTTGAACTAGATCATGGCCATGATCGGCGGCCCAGGTTTGGAGTGCTGGAACGATCTCCCATGCGCGATCGGCGCGTCCCTCACGGAAAACGAAATGGTCACTTCGTTCATCGTCGTCCGGGAACTGGTGGCCCGGCTTGTACTTGCCGGTGAGGATTCCTTTGGCGAGCGGGGAGTGCGCCATCACACCGATGCCGAGTTCAATGCACGCAGGTAGAACCGCATCCTCAGCGCCTCTGAACAGCATGTTGTAACGGGGTTGAGAACTGTTGATCGGTCCGTGTGCTGCGGCCTCATGGTGTTGGTAACCCGAAAAGTTGGAGACGCCGATGTACCTGATCTTGCCCTGCTCCTGGAGTTTTAAAAGTTCATCCATCGTGTCCCGGATCGGCCACCGGGGGTTAGGAGAATGGAGCTGGTACAGGTCTACATAGTCGGTGCCAAGCGAGGTCAGGCTGTTCTCGATTGCCTGATTAATGTGTTCAGGCGAGTGGTCTCCCGACAACTTGGTAGCGAGAAATGCTTCATGGCGACGTCCGTGCAGCGCCTTGCCGAGTACGGATTCACTCGTCCGGTATCCTTCTGCGGTGTCGATGAATGTCATCCCAACATCGAGAGCCGCGTGGATCGCGGCGATCGCCTGTTCGTCAGGAATGACGCCCATGCCACCGCCAAGCGGCCATGCGCCCAGGCACACGGCAGAGACCTGAGGTCCGTCAGTTCCAAGTGGTCGGGTGTCCAATAACGCCTCCAGTGCCGATTTTTCGTACAGGAGAGACTAGCCCAGATCGATCGCTAAATGGCGGACAAATCAGGGGCCGACCCCAACCCACGATTGGCCCTTGATTCCGAAAATTAATCCGCTGCGAACGGAGCGACACCTATCGACACGGTTCATACCGGGTCGGGATTCGTCGAGTAGTCGCCCTCGGCCTGTACAGATCGCGCACGCCTTTGGGGTCATCACTGCGGCGACCAGGATCGCACACCAACGAACGCCGCCAGTCAGCAAAGATCTCCCGGCTAGCACTCGACCACGCCCATAAACCGAGAGCCGCCCCTACCGTGATGTTGCGAGAGCGCTGGCGCTG
>CAUZKS010000204.1:0-4356 GCA_963580625.1 Dehalococcoidia bacterium
TACTCAAAAGAGGATGAGTTCGATCATCTGGCGGCTACGGGATTCATCGACATATACAGCCTGCCCGCCCGTATCCAGCACAGAACCCAGACAATGCACGACGCTCGCTAAGCGGGCTCTGTGTTACCCCTTCCCCCCAGTGGGAGCGGGCCGGGGTGAGGGAGCAGTCCTTCGTCCTCTAACGATTTTAAACGCCGAGGATCAAGGAACACCCAGTGACCGCATACGACGAACGAGACACATTCGGATCTTACCTCGAAGAGTTTCACGTGGGAGACACTTGGAAGCACTGGCCGGGAAAGACCATCACCGAGGCCGACAACCACATCCATAGTCTCCTGGTTATGAACCACCACCCACTCCATATCGACGAGGAGTGGAACCGGGGTGGTCAGCACGGGAAGATTCTCGTTAACGGCACGCTAGTGTTTTCAATCGTGGTCGGGATGACGGTTCGGGCGCTCTCTGGCAAGGCAATCGCCAACCTGGAGTACGAAACTGTTAAGCATGACGGACCTGTCCACATTGGCGACACTATCTACGCCGCGTCAGAGATCCTCGATATCACGCCATCCCGATCGAAGGCAGATCGGGGGGTGGTGTACGCGGAGACCATCGCCCACAATCATCGTGAGGAGCAGATTCTCAGCCTTCGCCGAAAGTTTCTGGTGCTGAGACGGCCGGAGTAGAAACTATTGAGGTAAAACCACGACATTATGACCCCACCTCCAGCATCACTAGATGCGCAGTTGCAAGCACTGAAAGACGACCTCACCGTCCTGAAATACACGGCGTCTCGAGCCCGTCTCGCCGTAGATCCCGCCCGTCCGCTTTATCATTTCTCACCGCCCGAGAATTACATGAACGACCCTAACGGCATCTGCCAGTGGGGTGGGATGTACCACCTCTTCTACCAGTTCAGGCCGGACGGCATCGACAACGTCCACTGGGGCCACTCGGTGAGCGAAGATCTGGTCCACTGGAAGGACCTCCCGATCGCCCTCTACCCGGATCAGGAGAAAGATTGTTTCAGTGGACAGACGCTGGTCGAGGACGACCGCGTCATCGCCACCTATCATGGAACTGGTGCAGGCAACTCGATAGCCACCGCCACGGACCCATTACTACTGAACTGGGAGAAGCACCCGTCGAACCCGGTAATCCCGATGGTAGATGTAGACGACGACGGCATGCCATACAGGGTCTTCGACCCGTGCATATGGAAGGAAGCCGACGGCTACTATGCCCTGTCCGGTGTATTCCAAGACGGTGAGCGAAGCATCGACTGCAAGGGCGTCGATCACCTTTTCCGGACGCAGGACCTCGAAAACTGGGACTACGTCGGCAAACTGATCGAGAGCGACTACCGTACGGAGCCGGGCGAGGATTACGCCGTACCCAACTTCTGGCCGATCGGCAACGACAAGCACATGCTGCTGTTCTTCAGCCACAAGCGCGGGGGTCAGTACTTCGTCGGCGATTATGACACCGACACGCACCGCTTCTCTCCGGACTATCACGGACGTATGAACTACGGTCCGTTGTCGGTCGGCAACTTGCACGCGCCGTCAGCGACGATCGACGACGCAGGCCGTTACCTGTCCATCTTCAATGTGAAGGAATCGCGCGAAACCCGAGGCTGGGACAACGTCATGACTGTGCCTCGGGTGCTCTCACTAGCCGTTGATAATTCACTACTCATAGCTCCGGTCCCTGAACTGGAGGGACTGCGGTTCAATAAGAAGAGTGTGGATGAGGCCAATATCCCGGCAAATCAAGACATCGTTTTGCCCGGTATCGCCGGGAGTGCAATCGAGATCCATGCGGTGATTGACCCGAACGATGCCCGTGAAGTCGGTCTGAACGTCCTTCGCTCTCCCGACGCGACGGAACTCACGCGTATCTCCTTCTTCCACCGCGGCAACGCACGCTGGGGCACACCGCAACTCCAGATTGATGGATCGCGGTCATCCACTGGAGCGGATGTCCTGGGCCGCCCTCCGGAGATCGGACCGCTCGACATCCCGGACGGTGAGCATCTCAGGTTACGTATCTTCATAGACCGTAGCATCGTGGAGGTGTTCGCTAATGACATCCAGTGTTTGACTCTAAGGGCCTATCCAGAGTCTCCCGCCAGCACTGGCGTATCGGTGTTCGCGAGGGGCAACAGTGCGACCCTAAAATCCCTGCACTGCTGGCAAATGAGAAGCGTATGGCCGGAGTTGGAAAGCCGGCAAGGGCAGTAAACACCGCCGCACCCTTACAGGTCGGTGTACTTGTGCCGCCAGAGTTCATTTCAAGGGAACGCCCAGGGCGTGCAGATCGCCTGTATTCAGGATCACGAAAGTGTCATCCGTCTTGGTCTAGTCGATCAGTACAACCATGTACTGTTCCTGTGTAGTCCGGAGGGGACGAGCAGTGGGCCTCCCTTCGTTCATCCACACGCTGGGTTCGACTCCACTCGACTCGAAGTTGCCATAGAGACGCCAGAATCCACATAGAAAGCAACCAGTAAATGCCGTCCACTGACAAGCCAAATATCCTCGTCATCATGTCCGACGAACATGGGCCGATGTTCAGCTCGACGTACGGGCATCCGCTTGTCGACACGCCCAACATGGACCGGCTTGCGGCACAGGGGACGACCTTCGACGCCCACTACACCAACTCGCCGTTGTGTGTCCCGTCTCGGCTGTCGTTCATGACCGGGAAATTCGTCAGCACCATCCGTGGGTGGGATAACGCCACGCCTCTCTATCTGGGTGAGCTGACCTGGCCATACCTGCTTCGATCACAGGGCTACGACACTGCTCTGGACGGCAAGATGCACATGCTCGGTCGGCACGCACTCCACGGATTCAATGAACAGATTGCGCATGACCCGCATGCCGCAAATGTGCATCCGGTATTGCCGTGGGGCGAAGCGCCGGAGCCACCGACCGATGTGCCGGAAGGACTCGATCTCTCGTCAAATTTTCCGAAGGCCGGTGAGGCGTGGCCGGAAGTGAAGAAAGCCGGCCCCGGAACTCACAAGGTGATCGAAGACGACCAGACCTTTGAGGACGCCGCGCACGCGTACCTTTCCGACCCCGCACGCAAGGAAAACCCATTTGCATTGTGCGTCGGATTCATCGCCCCGCACTTCCCATACATTGTCCCCGAACCCTACTTTTCCAAGTACTACCCGGATCGAGTGGACATGCCAAACATCCCGCCCGGGCACCTTGAGAACCTGCCCATCGCAGCTGTGCGATTGCGGGAGATGTTCGGGCTGGACGGTCCCTACACAGACGACGAGGTCTTGCGCGCCCGTGCGGCCTACTTCGGCATGATTGAGCAGCTTGATGAACGCATCGGCAGACTCATGGACACGCTTGAGGAACAGGGCCTCGCGGATAACACCGTCATCATCCACACATCGGATCACGGTGAGATGGCTGGCGAGCACGGGCTGTGGCGGAAAATGTGTTTCTACGAGCAGTCCGCACGCGTGCCACTTCAGGTCTCGTGGCCCGGACACCTGCCAGAAGGCCAGCGCATAAGCGGTATCACCTCCAACGTCGATATCACCGCCACAATCCTCGACCTAGCCGGCGCGTCTCCTGAAGAGTGGAAGCTGGACGGCGATAGCCTCCTGCCCTTAATCGACGGCGATGCGCATGACTGGAAGGACGAGGCGTTTGTTGAGCACCTCGCACACGGCACAGACCGGCCGCGGGGTATGATCCGTTCCGGCAAGTACAAGCTGTCCTACAGCCACGGCACACCGCCAGAGTTTGAGATGTACGACCTGGAGGCTGACCCGGGCGAGTTCGATAACCTCGCTGACGATCCCGATCTACGCGAAGCCCGGAACAGCCTGCTGGCTCGCATCCTGGAAAAGTGGCGCGACGCGGACGCGATGGACACCGCGATCAGACAAAGCCAGAAATCCCGATTCCTGATGCGAGGGACCATGTTGATGGAGGACGTGGACTTCTAGTACGCATCGGGCCGGGAAATAAATGGCGGCGGGCCTGAGATGTACTAATCCGCATGCCGCCGCTCGGTTGACTTGCCCCTGAAGCGGTACCAGGGATTATGTTTGTTTTGCCACATGTTGGACGGCTGGCATGAAAGTCTCTGGTGCCGGGCCCGGACGAGTGATATGCCAACCCGGAAGAGTTAAAACCCGCGCTCTTGGTCACCGCGGAGATCGAGATGAGGGTCCCGTTGCCGGGTTAATGTCGCCATCATGAGCTGTGCAATCCCGCTAGCGATCCCCTACGCCGACGTGAGAAGCTATCCGGCACAATGACCAACGATCCGAACTCAACAGACCCGTCAAACCCTGCGGCGAGCGCTCGGGGCGTCGAG
>CAUZKS010000205.1:0-4322 GCA_963580625.1 Dehalococcoidia bacterium
GATTCCTGAGCCTGGCCCATGTGATCACGCCTAACCAGCACGAAGCGGAGTCGTTGACCGGGATCAAGGTGAGCGACGTGAAGTCTGCGGAGAAGGCGGCGCTGGAGCTGCGGAAGCAGGGCACTCCCGTAGCCGTGGTGAAGCTCGGCGAGGAAGGCGCTTACGTGGCTTCGGTGGAATTCGAGGGCTACTTTCCGCCGTTCAAGGTCACGCCAGTAGCGACGGTTGCAGCCGGGGATGCCTTTAACGCAGGTCTCGCTGTCGGGCTGACTGAGGGCAAAGGTATCCAGGAATCGGTGTGGCTCGCTATGGCGAGTGGCGCGGTGGCGGTTTCAAACGAGGGCGCGCAGGAGTCGATGGGCAGGCGGGCGGACATCGAGAATCTGCTGGCGACGCGGGTGGAATAGGAGGGTGCGCTGGGTGTAATAATGCCGCCCGTTGAGGCGAACGACAGCGCCCTGGGGTTCTCGACGGTACCGAATTGCTAGATGTCCGCGCTTGGCCTCAGGCACAGATTTCGATCTGTACTAGGTCCCCTCAACCCAATCCTCTCCCAACCGGAGATCAGGATCTTGTGGTGGGCAAGGCAGTCGCACCGGACGCTTCCATCCGTTTTAGAAGATCCCGGTTGATGCGACCTGGTAGACCGGGACCTTCATAGATGAACGACGTGTACAGCTGTATTGCTGTTGCGCCGGCCTCCAGTAGCTGCCAGGCCTGATCTGCCGTGCTCACCCCACCGCAGGCGATAAGGGTGAACTCGTCACCGAACTCCTCTCGTGCCTCAGACACCATGCGCAGGGTGTCGTCGAATAGAGGCGCCCCGGAGAAACCGCCGCGGCCTACGGCCAAACGGTCGTCCTCCGTCGGGCGGGTATTGGCGATGACCAACCCATCGGCACCGGACTCGATCGAAGTCCGGGCCATCGGCATCATCTCGTCCCGCTCCTCATTTGAGCGCCAAGGCGGTAGCTTCACAAACAGCGGTCTGTCGCGTTGATCGACCAACGCCGAGACGAGCCGTGCCAGATTTTCAGGCTCGTGGAAGGTTCGCAGCCCGGCCGTATTCGGGCTGGAGACGTTCACCTCCACGCCGGCGACGAGCGGCTGCAGGCGTCGATGGCACTCCGAAATGTCCTCGACTTCGGTCCCGGAGATACTCACCAGGATTCGTGACCTACGAGACTCGGACAGCTTCCGAAGCCGTGATTCCACCGTATCCAGACCCTCGCCGGGAAACCCAAGGGCGTTCAGCAGCGCTTGCTGTCGTGTCTCCCGGATCACCCTTGGAGTGGCGTTTCCGGGTCGCGCGTCTCGCGTGACCGTTCCGCCGGTGGCAAAGCCGAAGCCGATATCCAGAAGACCGGGGAGGAAGCGGCAATCCTTGTCCAACCCGGCTGCGACCCCTACAACGTTAGGAAATGTGATGCCGGCGACCTTGGTCTCAAGACGGGCATCGCGAGTTGCCAGAAACGGCCGAAGGGCCGACCAGATCGGCGATACCCGGAGTGTTAAGTCGCCGATACGGTGCGCCGTTTCTGGCGGAAATCGGAAAAGGAACGGTCTTGCGACTGCGCTGTACAGGCCCATATGGTCTGCGTCCGGTCCTTTCCTCAAAGAAGATCATGGGAAACTATCGGCACGGACGTTCCGTGCCGTGGTTGTATGTCGTGAGTAATTCGGTGCGGGTATACGATACAGACTGGAGCACGCATGGTGCTCCGTGATTTGAGTCCGTAGGATCAGAGAGGCACGAGGCCGCCGAACGATGGATCTGAATTTCGAACGGGGAGATGCGAATTCCCCGCGTGGTCACGCTCTGGTGTATTTCCGGGATACAGCAAACCCTGACACTGTTTCCGCGACTTACTTGATTCTGCTCCCGGTCAGTGTGGACCTGCAGAAGTACGTCCCGCCATTCCTTGCAGGACAGTTGCCGATGGGCGGCGAGGCTGATCTATCTGCGTTCGCATTCCCTCCCGCACCTGAGCCGGTGGAGAGTTACGAATTCCTTGTGTCCGTAGCGGAGGCACGAGGTGACGACCTGATTTTTGCCGGAAGCAAACCGCTCGCAGATGCAGCCAACATGATGGGGGTGATCGGCGAGGTCCTCAGCGAGTACGGCGACCGATATCGTATTGGAGCGCCGTCCACTCCCGCGATCGGAGTGTCAAGCGACGCCGCAACGGCCGTGCCCGGACAACCCGAGTTCACGGTGGACGACGTGATGTACGCCATGATGAGCGAGGCCGATCAACTTGGGGAGTTGACGAAGCTCACGGGGCGTCTCAGGTTTGCCGCCGAGGGTGGGGACCATGACACGGCTGGCGAGGCCACGGCACACATGCGTGCGATTGCCGCTCATGTCGCAGACAACCGGAACATCGACCTCCTGATTGATGCCGCTCTGGATAAGACGGAGGTCGGCGGCAAGTTAGCCCAGTTGTACCTTGAGCGAGCGTATGCGCTTTACCGCGAGGACTACCTGAGGGTGAAGGCGCTGGACGAGGGCATAGACCGCGTCGGTGCCTGAGTCGTGTTCGGTTCACTGGATTCGGCAGGGAGTCGCGTACTAGGGGACGGGCTTGCTCCGCCGGTCGTGAGGCGACTGTGATCGGACTCACTGCGGTTGTCGTTATTCCGACACATGAGTTTGACGAAGTCCTGGCCGGTAGATTCGCCGCCTCGAGCTCAGAATGACCGGATGGGAGTGTGTGCCGAAGCCGTACGATATGATTTGCTTACGGCGGCCCTTCCAAGGGCCTCAGGGTGCCGCGTTGTCTCCGGGCGTATTTACCCTAGCCCCGCTAGCCCGCGAGAGCCTCACGTAGATGCGCCATCGACAGGTTTCCGCCGCTTGCCACGACGACCACGCGCTTTCCGGCAAGCCGATCTTTCAACTTGATCGCCGCCGCTAGCGAAACCACGCCTGCACCCTCGACGAGCGATCGGGCGTGTTCCAGATAGTGGACTATCGCAGCCCGTATCTCATCTTCAGACACCAGTGCGAACGTCTTTACATGCTCCCGCAGGATGCCCATAGGCAGTTCGTATGAATGGGCGGTCGCTAACCCCTCGGCTGCTGTGGCCATAGGCGCCTCAATCAGCGTGTCGGATTCCCATGATCTGAAGGCTGATGGCGCGGTCTCGGCCTGGACGGCGATGACCTCTGTCGATGGCGACACGGCCGCTGTGACGATGGCCGCCCCGGAGGCCCCGCTGCCCGCTCCAACCGGAACGATCAATACATCGATATCCGAAAGATCCTCATAGATCTCAAGCGAGTAGGTTCCCACCCCTGCGATCAGGTCCGGCTCGTTTGCCGAGTGGACATGCCGCATGCCTTCTTCGGCTGCGAGTTGCATCGAATAATCGTGGGATTCGTCAAACAGATCGCCGTATTGGATGACGGTCGCCCCGAGATCCTTCATCGACTGGAGTTTTCCAGGGTTCGCTACATTCGGTACAACGATTGTGACCGCCGCCCCGAAGGTTTTGCCGGCGAATGCTACTGATTGGCCGTGGTTTCCGGTGGAGGCCGCCATAAGGCCACGTGCGAGTTCGTCCGGGCCAAGCTGGGATACGAGATTGATACCACCTCTGGGCTTGAATGAGCCAAGTACCTGGTGATTTTCGTGCTTAACCCAGAGTTCTGTGCCCGGCCCAATGAGACGTCCTAGCGCCGGGTACTGGAGGAGCGGAGTCCGGTGTATGTAGGGAGCGATTCGTCGACCGGCGTCGATTACGTCACGAAGATTTGGCGCTTCGAGCAAAGGTTTCCTCTAACTTGGGAAGTTGATGAATACAGCAGAGATTCGTGAACTACCAGAGATTGGCATGGTCAAGACAAGCAGTGGCGCCCCGGTAACGGTGGTTTGAAGATTGTATCGGGGTTCGGTCTCCACGTACTGGAAACTTGCCATGAAACGACTCATTTTCAGACGTCGGCAGGTATATACTCAGCATTGATCAAATGGTGATCTCCATCGTCCCGATATCGCTTAACAGAGGCGGACGGGGCGGTTTGCATTCACGCCCGCGCCAGTGTCATCAAACCTCCACGGGTGGTTCGACCAAGCTCCAATAGTGGAGCGGAGGCCCGAACCGGAGACCATCCTTTCTGTGAGGATGAATGGCTGCCTCTGAACCAACGCCCGGGCAAGGGGCGTCGTCAACAGACGATGCGATGCCGCCCGACCGCGGATCATTAAATCCGGTTCCTTCCGGCGCTTCGGCGACCGGAGTGACCAACGTATCCGAGCCTCTGGCTCACCGTAAGAGCGGCGCATCGCGCCTGATCGGCCGGACCTTTGAATCGCTCA
>CAUZKS010000206.1:0-4282 GCA_963580625.1 Dehalococcoidia bacterium
GACCCGAGGACATGGCCTTTACAGCAGACAGGTAATCGGCCGAGTGTCCCAGTTTAATTTCGTCGTCCGTGGCCGGACGGGGAGGAATGATCGAGACGTTGGGAGCTTTCGTTAAACTCGCAGCAACCATAAGGTCAAATGCCCACTTCCAGCGGACCGGACGCAACGGGTGGGTGGCGCTCATCTCGTAACGCCACACTTCGTCCGAATAGACGACGGTGACGCGTTGTGGAGATACAGAAAACGCCACTCTCGTTACCCGATATTCAGGCCGGAGATTGTTAATGAGGCATGGGATTTATAGCGCTTATTGATGTTGATTAGCAGGGCGGTAGCACCTTCGAGGTACCGGGCGCTCTGCAAAGAACCGGCGTCTACGGATCGTAGGCCAGGAACCTCCGACAGCAGTTTGCTGACCGTCACTTTGGCGTCATTGTCGTCGCCGCAAATGATGGCGTCGGTATCGAGCGAAGAAGTGGGTTTGAGCAGGTCTCGTGCAGAGAGTGTGTGCAGCCCGGCGACCCATCGCAGATCGGGTGTGTACTGTGCGGCTTCTTCTGCGGCGGAGCCGATTTCCGGAGGGGCGGCTGCCGGGATACCGCCTGCGAACGACAGTGGGGCGATTACGTTCACACAGATCTTTCCTGTCAGCGAAGAAGATAGCTGTTCCAGCGACGCCATCATGCCGGCGTAGGGGACGGCGATGAAGACGATGTCGGACGCAGCAGCAGCATCGGCGTTAAGGGCTCCCCGTACATCGGCCACATCGCTAACTTGGGCCAGGATGGTCTTTACCTCGTCAGCTGCTTCGGTGGCGCGGGCGGCGTCCCTGGACCCGATCACGACATCGTGCCCGGCGGCGGCAAAGCGCACGGCAAGTCCGCGTCCTTCCGGGCCGGTGCCGCCTATGAAACCGATGGTGGATACAGATGACTCAGGCAAGTGTGGGCCGGTTCCTTATAAATGCTTTGCGATACGCCCCCGAGCAGGCAATTGAGAGCGCTGCTCCAGGCGTCAGTAACGTTTATAAAAGAGTCAGCGACCCCTTTGACAACGATAGGGCCGAATCGTAGCATCGCACCCGCTTGCGGGCCAGTAAAAACGTACCGTTGGTTCGGCCCGGTGTGCACCAAGATCCGGTAACGACCTGGTTCCGCGTCATCACCACTTCTACGGGCTTTCTCAAGACCTCAACATACTACGAACGATGGCAACGCCCGGACCAACACGGGCCAGCCGGTCGCTCAATATTTACCAGTAAAACTTCATAACTGATCTGAAGGCAGGACCGGAATGCGTTACTACCAGTTCTCGATTCGGGGAGAGTCCCACCTGGGAGTGGAGACATCTGACGACACCCTGTTTGACCTGACCTCTGCGAACCCTCACGCGACCGACCTGTTTGCACTTCTTCGTGCGGCGTCGTTGATGGGAGTATCGCTGGACCACGTTGCGCGCCAGATTGTCGATCGCGGCATCGCTAGCACGTTGTCGATCGAGGAGCTTCACGAGAACCACATCGAACAGACGCACGGTCCGAAACTGGAAATGCCGTTTCTGCCGCCGGAGGTGTGGGCCGCGGGTGTGACCTACCAGAGCAGCATGTTTGAGCGGCAAGCTGAGAGCGACACTCCGGACGTTTACGGCAAGGTGTACGTGGCAGACCGTCCAGAGGTGTTCTTCAAGGCGACGCCGAGCCGGGTGACGGGCCCTTATGGCGAGGTAGGAATCCGGGCAGATTCCACATGGGACGTTCCTGAGCCTGAGCTGGCATTTGTACTCTTTGACGGCAAGGTCGCCGGATACACCTGCGGAAACGACATGAGCAGCAGGTCGATCGAGGGCGACAACCCGCTCTATCTCCCGCAGGCGAAGGTGTACGACAAGTCGTGCTCCATCGGCCCGTGTTTCGCCACCCTGGACGCGGTCGGAGATCCACAGGATCTGGCGGTCAGGCTTACCATCCAGCGGGACGGCGACGAAGTGTTTAACGGGACGACCTCCACCAGCGAGATGTTCCGCGACTGTGAATACATCGCCGACTGGCTTCAGCGGCACAACTCCGTGCCTGACGGGACGACGGTGGTGACCGGAACGGGGGTAATCCCGCCGATGGACTTCACGCTTGCCGAAGGCGACATCGTCAACGTTGAGATCGAGGCTATCGGCCGCCTTACAAACACCGTCACGGTCGTTTGATTAGAGCACAATCGGACTGAAGCGGTCCGTGTTGCTGCCAGGTGCGTATAGCATTGCGCAACTACTTCTACCCACGACCGTCCTTGACGATCTCAACGATGGGCCGTGGAATCGGCGGAGGTGATGTGTGTTTTGCGCTCACTGTGGGACCGAAAACGCATCCGGAATTGAGTCGTGCGACAGGTGCGGCGAGCCACTGATCGCCCCGGATCTGGATCAGCGACAGCCTCAGGGCCTGAAGACCTGCCCGGGATGCGCCTCTCACAATGAGGCCCACGCACGGTTCTGCATCGGATGCGGTAACGATTTGGACGGGGTGCCTGCGCTGGTAATGCCCGCCGAGGCTTCGCGCTCGGAAATAACAACGCTCACGGAACTGCAGGCACCTCCCAAGATGGCTGATTATGGGGATCCGCATACCCCCTCTACAGTTTCGCCAGTGGATCGTATTGGCGCGGATTCGCCGCACGCCAGGCAGGACGATCAAGCCCCGGCCGGGTCGGATCAGAGTTCCGCGTCGGAGTCTCGAGTATCGACAACAAATCAATCTCCCGTGAATTCAGGGGAAGTAATTGAATCTCCAAGTACGGCACTAGAAGACCACCAAACGATCGGGGACGGCCTGACCTCGAAGTCGGAGGAGGGCATGAACGAGGACGTAGCGACGCTGCCCACTGAGACCTCAAATGCGCCAGAATCTGAAGCGTGTCCAGGAGCGATAGCGTCCCCGGAATCACGGGTGAATGGTTCTGGAGGGGTAGAACAGGTCGCGGAACTTGCCTCACGGATTCGTGAAGCGGTTCAGCACGTGATCGTTGGGAAGGATGGCGCCATCAACCTGGCGATCGTGGCGCTGCTATGCCGCGGCCATCTGCTGATCGAAGATGTCCCGGGTCTGGGCAAGACCACCCTCGCCAAAGCACTGGCGGCGTCACTTCGCTGTGACTTCGGAAGGATCCAGTTCACGCCGGATCTGATGCCGGCGGACGTGCTTGGAGTCTCCATTTTCAACATGCGGGACAACGAGTTCGAGTTTCGAAAGGGTCCGATTTTCACGCAAGTATTACTTGCGGACGAGATCAACCGGGCCACGCCACGAACACAGACGGCGCTGTTAGAGGCGATGCAGGAACGGCAGGTGACGATGGATGGGGAGACGAGGCCGTTGCCGGACCCCTTCCTCGTGGTGGCGACCCTGAACCCGGTTGAGTTGGAAGGGACATTCCCGCTTCCGGAGGCACAGCTTGACCGATTCATGCTGCGGATTTCTCTCGGCTACCCAAGCCTTGAAGAAGAAGCGGACATCATCGAGCGATTCACCGCCGGAGGACGCGCCCCTGAAACCCCGGCCGTGGTGACACGCGAGGAACTACTGGCCGCTCAAAATTTGATATCAAACGTGACCGTCGAGCCCAGCCTCCGAGATTACCTGCTCTCCGTTGTGGCGGCGACGCGGGAGCACGATGCGCTGCACCTCGGCGCCAGCCCGAGGGCGGCGATAGCGCTGTACAACGCGGCACAGGCGTGGGCGGCGATACAGGGACGTGGATACGTGCTTCCGGACGACATCAAGCGCGTGGCCGTCCCGGTCCTTGCCCACAGGGTGATGGTGTCACCGCAGGCGGGTTTGCGGGGGCGTGCCGGGGACAACGTCATCCATGAACTGCTTGAGACGACCGAGGTTCCGATAGAGCGATAGGCTCGACCGGACCTTCGCCAGACGGATTATCTACTAGATGCCACGGTAGCCAGATGCGCCGGGGTAACGTGAGAGCGGGCGCCGGTGACCCGAAAAGAGATCATCTCGGGACTCTGGGAGTTCCTATTTATCGTGCTGATGCTGGTCGGCCTCGGCCTCGTCTCGCCGTTCATACTGATCGTCGGCATATTTGGCTTTTTCATCACGATAGGCGCACGAATCTGGAGCCGGTTGTCGCTGGAAGATGTCGTGTACGAACGCGAGTTGCCGGATCATGCGGTTTTCGTCGGCGATGAGTTCGATATCGAGATCCGGGTGACCAACGCGAAACCGATCCCCATGCCGTGGTTGCGCATCGCAGATACCGTTCCCATCGGCCTCGAA
>CAUZKS010000207.1:0-4259 GCA_963580625.1 Dehalococcoidia bacterium
CTCCCCGTCCGGCCACGGACGGCGAAATTAAACTGGGGCACTCGGCCGATTACCTCTCTGCTGTAAAGGCCATGTCCTCGGGTCTCGAACCCCCGGCCGGCCCATCTCACGGCTTTGGACCCGGCGATAACCCGGTATACGGCGGGATGTACGAAGCAAACGCCCTCACATCAGGCGGCACTATGGTGGCGGCGCAGGCTATCGCCGATGGTTCGACCGACGTAGCGTTCAATTTCGCCGGTGGGCATCAGCACCATGCGATGTCAGATCGCGCCTCCGGCTTCGGGGTGTTCAATGACACCGTTATGGCGGCGCGTTGGCTGGCGGGTCAGGGGATGCGAGTCGCTTACATCGATATCGACTGCCACCACGGAGACGGCGTTCAGGCCGGCTTTTACGGCTCCCCAGGGGTGCTGACAATATCGCTACATGAAAGCGGACAGTTCCTGTTCCCAGGCACGGGCAACGTCAGGGAGTCCGGTCGCGACACGGGCCACGGATATTCGGTCAACGTTCCGCTTGCTCCGCACACATCGGACGCCGCGTATCTCGACGCCTTCGAGGCCGTGGTTCCGCCTCTCGTAGAGGCGTTCAAGCCCGACGTAGTGTTCACCCAGCTCGGCGTCGACACACACTTTCTCGACCCCATAACGCACCTACAACTCACGGTGCAGGGCCACGCCGCAGTAGTTAGCCGCCTGCGTGAGCTTGCATCCGAGAGCGGTCGCTGGCTCGCAGTTGGCGGCGGCGGGTACGACCTTGGCGCGGTGGCACGGGCATGGACGTTGGATCTAGCGATCATGGCGGGGGTGACGTTGCCGGCCGATCTTCCGGCACTCGTTCCGGAGTCTCCCACAGCGACAACCTATGCCGACGACCTGGAAGCCTCGGAAGAGATGGTGGAGATGCAAGTACGCGCCTTCAACGAACGGAGCGTGGCACAGGTCCACGAAGAGATCTTCCCGCACTTCGGCCTGGCGTAAGAGGGCGGACAGTTTCCAACTGTCATCCTGAGTCCGAGACAAAGAGCCTGTCCTGAACTTGATTCAGGAATCCCACAACAACAAAAGGGCCGGACGATAACCGGCCGGCCCTTTCATCATTCGTATCTCGTCTTAATGAGACAGCGCCCGGTCGGTTAAACCTCCCGGAACTCGCCCTCTACGGTCTCTCCATCATCCTGATCATCGTCGTCGTCGCCACCGTCATCGCCTTCAGAGCCGCCTTCAGGACCTGCGGCTCCGGCGGCTGCATACGCCGCCTGTCCGATCGCCTGAAGCGCCGTCTGGAGTTCGTTAGTCTTGGCCGCCAGGTCCTCCGTGGACGACTCCTCATCGGCAAGTAACTCCTTGAGCTGTGTGATCACTGCCTCGACCTTGGTCTTCTCCTCGGCCGGCACGTTCTCGCCCTGCTCCTCAAGCAGCTTCTCCGCCGCAAAGACGGAGCTATCAGCCGCGTTGCGGGTCTCTACCGCCTCGCGCCGTTTCTGGTCCTCCTCGGCGTTCTCCTCCGCATCCCGAACGGCACGCTCGATCTCTTCTTGAGACAGCCCGGAACGTCCCGTAATGGTGATGTGCTGTTCCCGGGCTGTCGCATTGTCCTTCGCCGAGACGTTCAGGATGCCGTCGGCGTCGATATCAAACGTAACCTCGACCTGCGGCACGCCACGCGGTGCGGGAAGAATACCGTCCAGCATGAAGCGCCCGATCGACGTGTTCTCGGTAGCCATCCCCCGTTCCCCTTGAAGAACGTGAATCTCAACCGAAGCCTGGTTGTCCGCAGCCGTGCTGAAGACCTCCGACTTGGATGTCGGAATGGTCGTGTTTCGCTGGATCAGCACCGTCATCACACCCCCCAACGTCTCGATGCCCATCGTGAGAGGTGTGACATCCAGGAGCAGAACGTCCTTGACATCACCCTCAAGTACGCCGGCCTGAATAGCTGCACCGATAGCGACCACTTCGTCAGGATTGACGCCCTGGTGGGGCTCCTTGCCGAACAGCTCCGTGACTTTGGCGACAACCGCGGGCATACGCGTGGTGCCGCCGACCAGGATCACTTCGTCGATTTCGGACGTTTTCACGCCGGCGTCTTTCAGAGCGGCCTCCGTCGGGCCGACGGTGCGTTGCACCAGTGCGCCAACAAGCTGATCGAGCTTCGCCCGGGTCAGGGTCATCGTCAGGTGCTTGGGACCTGTCGCGTCCGCCGTGATGAATGGCAGGTTGAGCTCCGTCTGCGCAACAGACGAAAGCTCGATCTTCGCCCGCTCTCCCTCAACACGCAGGCGTTGGAGAGCGGCCGGGTCGCCCCGGAGATCAATGCCGTTGTCGGCCTGGAACTCGTTTGCAGCCCAGTCGACTATCGTAAGGTCAAGATCATCACCACCAAGGTGCGTGTCTCCATTTGTCGACTTCACCTCGAAAACGCCGTCGCCGATCTGAAGGATCGTCACGTCAAACGTGCCGCCTCCAAAGTCGTACACGGCGATGGTCTGATCGCCCTTGCCCTCAAGCCCGTACGCCAGTGCGGCGGCCGTCGGTTCGTTGATGATCCGCAGAACCTCTAGCCCCGCGATCTCTCCGGCTACTTTTGTCGCCTCACGCTGGCTGTCGTCGAAGTAAGCCGGTACCGTGATTACGGCCCTATCAACGGGCTCGCCCAGCTTGGTCTCGGCATCTTCCTTGAGTTTTCTCAACACCATCGCCGAGATCTCTGGCGGGGACTGCGGTTTATCGTTGAAGACAACCGCCGTGTCGCCAGCACTCCCGGCGGCCAGCTTGAACGAGATTCGCGACACGTCTTCCTGGACGGATGGGTCATCAAACCTGCGGCCAATGAACCGTTTCACGGAGTACACCGTGTTCTCCGGGTTCGTGATCGCCTGCCGACGCGCCAGTTCGCCCACAAACCGCTCTGCGGTCTTGGGGTTGACGGCCACTACGGATGGAGTCGTCCGGCGTCCTTCTTTGTTTTCGATTATTTCCGGTTCCCCGGCCTGCATGACCGCCATCGCGGAGTTGGTCGTGCCCAGGTCGATTCCGATCGCCTTAGCCATGTTTCAGTTCATTCCTCGTCTGATTTCAGTTTCGTTGATCGTCGTTAACGCCCCGAATTCGGAGCTTGCCGGGCGATATCACGCCCTTGGAATATCCCGCTTACTCTTCTTCGTCAGATGGCTCAGATGGCGCGGTCGATATTTGGACCTGCGCTACCCGGATCACCTCGTCGTTCATCTTGTAGCCCTTACGCAACACCATCAGGACGGTGCTGGCTGGCACTTCATCGGACTCCGCCGTTAGCAAAGCCTCGTGCAACCTGGGGTCAAACAAATCGCCAGCGGTTTCGTAAGGCTCAATCCCTTCCGAAGACAGCACCTGCAAAAGCGACCGACGAATGCCGTCAAACCCGTCAAACCATGAGTCTTCCACCCCATCCGGACGCCCAGCACCAAGTGCTGTCTCAAACTGGTCCACCGAGTCCAACACCCGCACCGCCAACCGCCTCGTCGAGCTGCGACGAATCTCTTCACGCTCTACTGTGACTCGATTTCGATAGTTGACGAAGTCCGCCTGCACACGTTGCACTAGCGCCTTCAGATCATCCCGTTCCCTTATCGCTGCATCAAGCGGCTCTTCGAAAACGAGCGGTTCCTCAAGTTCCGGGGCGTCCGGCCCGTTGGCCTCGTCCCCGACTTCGGTCAGCTCATCCTCCGGAGCCGATCCGTCTTTCATCTCTTTCTCCACTTACAACAGTTCCTCCGCGTAAAGCGCGCCCATTAGTTAATCCAGATCGTCCGGGTCAGCGCCCACATACTTCAAAAATGATCTCAACTCGGCCGTCGCTCTAATAGCGGCGGCGTTAAGGGTTTCTGTATTCAACTCCGCCCCGTCCACAAGTCTGCGCAACGGGCCAACAAGGTCCAACACAAGGCGAACTCCGGCCAGATTCAACCCGAGTTCCTCAACAAGACGGCGGATAACGCGCAGACGCAGAAGATCGTCATTTGAGTAAAGCCTGAGGTGACCGCCGGTGCGTGACGGTTGCACAAGGCCCACCCGCTCGTACTTACGAAGCGTCTGTGGGTGCATCTCCAACAGGCGGGCGGCGACGCTGATTATGTAAACGCCACTGAACTCGACACCATCGGCGCCTGTCGTTGCGTTTCCCCTGTCAGCGACCAATTCCCGTATCCATCAAATCAACCATTTCCGGTGTCCCGCGACAAAGTTCCTAGTCTGTAAATAACACGCCTTGTATCG
>CAUZKS010000208.1:0-4196 GCA_963580625.1 Dehalococcoidia bacterium
CCGGGCGTCATGCCGAGTCCACGGGTAAGATCGGCGCTTTCAAGTTGCTCTCGGTTGCCGGCGCCTACTGGCGCGGCGACGAGAATCGCGAGATGCTGCAGCGGATATACGGCACCACCTGGGAGAGTCAGGAAGCGCTCGATGCTTATCTGGAACGAATCGAAGAAGCAGAACGCAGGGACCACCGCCGACTGGGTCGAGAGCTCGACCTGTTCTTCTTCGATCCCATCGCCCCGGCCAGCCCATTCTTCTTGCCAAAGGGCACCATCGTCCTAAACGAGTTGATCGACTTCGTGAAGGAACTGTACGTAAAGTACGGCTACCAGGAAGTGACCACTCCGCAGATCTTCAACACAGACCTCTGGAAACAATCCGGGCACTACGACAACTACCTGGACAACATGTACATGATCGACGTGGACGAGCGGGAGTTCGGCGTGAAGCCGATGAACTGCCCGGCCGCGGCGATGTTGTACGCTGCAAATACGCACTCATATCGTGAACTGCCGATTCGATACGCCGATTTCGGACGGCTGCACCGGTATGAGCGTTCCGGCGTTACACACGGCCTGATGCGCGTACGCACCTTCGTGCAGGACGACGCACACATCTTCGCCACGCTCAATCAGATAGCGCAGGAGGTGAACTCCTTTATCGCCATGCTGGACGAGGCGTACACAATTCTGGGCTTCGGCGAGTTCCGGATGGCGTTGTCCTTGAGGCCGGAAAAACGGGTCGGGACCGAGGAGATGTGGGACAGGGCCGAGGCCGGTCTGGCCGAGGTGCTTGGGGCCTCCGGGCGCAAATACGATCTGGAGGAAGGCGAGGGCGCATTCTACGGACCGAAGATCGACTTCTTTGTGCCGGACGCGCTCGGCCGTGAATGGCAGCTCGGAACGGTGCAGTTGGACTTCTCACTCCCGGAGCGATTCAATCTGCAGTACGCGGCGGAAGACGGAACTCTACAACGCCCGGTCGTCGTCCATCGCGCCATGCTGGGATCGCTTGAGCGCTTCCTCGGCGTACTGATCGAGCACACAGCCGGCGCCCTGCCGATATGGCTCTCTCCGGTACAGGCAACGATAATCCCGATCGCCGACAGACATGTCCCGTTCGGCCAGGAGGTCGTCGAGAAGCTTCGCTCCGCCGGCGTGCGGGCGGAGGTCAACGACGGCAACGACCGGATGGGCGCAAAAATCCGTGCGGCACAGGGCCAGAAAATTCCATACATGCTGGTGGTCGGGGACCGGGAACAGGACGCAAACAAGGTGGCCATAAGGGAGCGTTCCGGCGGCGATCTTGGCGCCGTCGATGTCAATGATTTTGTGGCGCAGGTCATTGAGGAGATCGCGACCCGGGCGTGATCGGTGCCCGGAAGTAGACGGCGACCGGAGACTAGGATCGACCCTGCTCCCTCGTCGTCTTACAACTAATTGGGCTGACCAATCGAATAGAATGTCCCCGATTTCATGCTGCCTGCACGCGCGACCCGCCAATACGCAGGTAAGATACGGACACATAGTCGGCGATTAACGTGTTTAACGATGGAATTCGACCGGCGCCACCCTGTGACGACGCGTGTTTGCTGCGGAATTAGCCGCGTGCCTGGAGCAACTCCTAAATGACCACCGACAAAATCACACTTCATCGCGGGCTAAGCGGCGTTTACTTCGACCGCACAGAGACGACCTTCATTGATGGCAAAGAAGGAAAGCTCCTCTACCGCGGATACAACATCCACGACCTGGCAGGCGTCGCATCGTTTGAGGAAACCTCCTACCTGCTGATGTACGGCGAGCTTCCGACGCAGTCCCAGCTGGACGAATTTGATGGAGTTCTGAAGGCCAACCGCAACATCCCGCCAGAGATCATCGACATCATCACGCTGGTCAAAAATGACCACCCCATGAGTGTGTTGCGCACGGCCGTATCAGCACTATCTGCGTTCGACCCGGAGGCCGAGGACAACTCGCCCGAGGCGACACTTCGCAAAGGTATACGCCTGACATCTCAGGTGCCGACGATCGTGATGGCGCACCACAACGTCCGCCACGGGCGGGCTCCGGTCGCGCCGAGCGAGATCCTGAGTCACGCAGCTAACTTCCTGTACATGATGGAAGGCGAAGAGCCGACCGCCGAGACGGCAGCGCTCATGGACACCGACTTTGTCCTGCACGCCGACCACGGCTCAAACGCATCGGCTTTCACTGCCCGCGCGGTAGCCAGCACCAACGCCCACCTGCACGACGCAGTAACGGCCGGCATCGGCGCGCTCTCCGGCCCCTCCCACGGTGGAGCCGCCGAGAATGTCATGACCATGGCGCTTGAAATCGGTGAGGCGGAAAATGCAGACCAGTACGTAAAAGACCTCCTCGCAGGAGGCGGCCGAGTGATGGGCTTCGGCCACCGCGTTTACCGCGCCGAGGACCCGAGAGCGCGGCACCTGCGTGAAGGTGTGAGGAAGTTGAGTGAGGAGAAGGGCGAACCGAAGTGGTACGGCATTCTTGAGGCCGTCCAGAAGGCGATGGCGCCTTACGGTCGTCGAGGCATTCACGTTAATGTGGACTTCTTCGCCGGCGTGATCTACTACCTGAACGGCATCCCACACGATCTGTTCGTACCGATCTTCGCTGTCGGCCGGATCCCCGGCTGGACGGTGCAGGTTATCGAGCAGTTTGAGCACAATATCCTGCTCCGTCCGCTGCTCCAGTACTCAGGACCAGAAGAACGCAAATACGTTCCGATGTCGGAGCGCTAGATCGGCACATTGACTCGATAGTCTTGTTAAAGAGGGACGCCGTGCAGGCGTCCCTCTTTTTTTGGCCGCTGCAGTCAGAATTATTCGCGACGACAATTCCCATGACATCCTCTGACTCATACCCGGACATAGAACGTCGGATTCGAGAACGAATCGAATGCGACGGCCCGATCACATTTGCCGAGTTCATGGATGAAGCGCTGTACGGCGACGACGGCTATTACACGCGCCCTCGTCGAATCAGCCCTATAAGTCCAGGGGGGGACTACTTCACCAGTCCATCGTCACACCCCGCGTTCGGAGCGTTGATCGCCGTTCAGTTGCGTGATTTCTGGGAGTTGCTGGGCCAGCCGGACGTGTTCGACGCCGTGGAATTAGGTTCTGGCGATGGGACGCTGGCCCGGGATGTGGTCGACTATGCCCGGTTACTTGGTGACGGTTTTCACGAAACCCTGAGTTACACGGAGTTCGACCGCAGCACGTCCGATCCCGGTGGTCTGCCGGTCGGCATCACGGGCTGTGTACTGTCCAACGAATTGCTGGACGCGTTCCCGGTCCACCGCTTCCTGATCGATGGCAAAGCGGTTCTCGAGCTGTACGTTGGAGTGGAGGACGGCGTGCTTGTGGAGTCGACCGGGCCGGTCTCGAGTCCTGCGATTGCCGAGCGCGTCGCTCCGTTCATCTCCGATCTCCCGGACGGCTACCGCGGTGAGGTCAATCTCGGGTTACGGGCGTGGGCAGATCATGTGGCAGTGATCCTTGAGCGCGGCTATGTGTTGACAATCGATTATGGCGAGATGGCGTCAGAACTTTACAGGCCAGGTCGCTCAGAAGGCAGTTTGCGTGCGTACTATCGGCACACGCTTTCACAGAACCCGTTCCAACACGTAGGCGATCAGGATTTGACGGCCCACGTCGACTTTTCAGCAGTGGATGCCGAGCTGGCCCGAGCGGGATTCGAAGCACCCGGCATGACAACCCAGACGGCGTTCCTAGACCGACTGGGGATTCGCTCACTCCTCGCCCATCTGCCCGGGCTTGACCTCCCCGCAAGTGAGGTCGATCGAAACCGGATGCCCATGCTCTGGCTGGCGCGGCCTGACGGGCTTGGCCGATTCAAAGTAGCCTTCCACTGCCGGAATGTCGAAGGGCGAAGTCCCATCGGACTGGACAGCCGGGGGTCCAACTACGACTCCTTGTTGCTGCCGCCCGTCCTACTATCGCGCGACGATAGCCACTTCGATCTCGTCGGTGGCGAATACCCGGACTCGTTTGGAGGCGGGAGTAACGAATTTACGGGGACCTGGGCCGAGTTGTTAGGCAAAGATGAAGAGACCTCGCCGTAAAGGCGGGACTCCCCCCGACAGCCAGTGACCTGAGGCTCTCCAAGAGCCGAGTCCCGCAATCACGCGTCGTATCCAGCGGATCGCGATCCGTC
>CAUZKS010000209.1:0-4162 GCA_963580625.1 Dehalococcoidia bacterium
ACCGTGGCGCCACACACCAGCGGATCCGGGCGATGGCGGCGCTTGAAGACCGCCTGGCGCCACGCCCGCCCCTGATCGTCGTGTCCGCTCTCGCCCTGGCCGAGAAGACGTTGGAGCCGGAAGCATTTCGGGCCGGCTGCTATCAGATAAAAGTCGGAGACGTGTCCGCACCGAACAAGCTCGTACAGACATGGGTCGAGATCGGATACGAGGTTGAATCCACTGTTGAAGTTCCGGGGACGATCAGCCGTCGCGGCGGGATTCTTGACGTATTCCCGGTATCGTCCGATGTGCCTTACCGCATCGAATTTTTCGGCGACGAGGTGGACAGCATCCGGGTGTTCGACCCCGAAACGCAGCGGTCTGTTGAACCCGCAAATGTTGTCACTATCGTTCCGGCTGAAGAGACTCTCCCACTTCGGTCAAACGGGGAGCGGATCAGGGACCTGGTCGGTGGACTCGACTTTTCTGGCAGCGCCGCTCGTGTCGAAGATCGGGTTACGGAGGAGCTAGGACGGATTCTTCGTGGGGAGATGCGAGACGAATTGTCCTACTACGCCGGGCTTTTCAACCACGGGTCGTTTTTTGATTACATACCATCGGGAGCACTACTCGTCACGCTGCGATCGAGCGCCATCGAAGACGCAGCTCGATCGGCGGATCGGCGTCTCGACCAGCTCCGCACTACCAAGGCGTCACGGGGCGAGATCCCGGATCATTTCCCGCAGCCATACCTCGAATGGGGCCTCATTGCCGATGCGTTGAAAGACCGCAGACGTTCGGTAGCCATATCCCCGTTCGGGGTCGACGACGATCGATTGCCGGGGTCCGCAGAGCGCTTGCCGTTCGAGATATCTCCGGTGTCCGGTGGCGAGGCAGAGTTTGCGCTGGACGAAATCGAGCGACGGCAGTCGGCCGGATACAGGGTTGTTGTGCTGACACAGCATGCGGAACGACTCGCCGAAATGGCGCAAGAAAAAGGGATAGCCCACTCCGTTGCAAAAGGGCCGCTGCAGGCACCAGAACCCGGCACAGCGATCTTCGTCCAGGGACAGCTACGCGAAGGTTTCGTAATGTCACCGCTCGGCGAGAGCCCGCTGGTGCTGCTCACGGACAAAGAAGTGTTCGGCGTCTCCAAGGAGCGCCGAAGAGTTCGACGGCGTCCGATCCGACGCGGCGCAAAACTGAGCGACCTGCGGCCCGGCGTGTTTGTCGTCCACGTCGAACACGGAGTCGGCCGGTTTATCGGAGCCGAAGCGTCTGAGAACGAGGGACGCGAGTACCTGCTGATCGAGTACGCCGAGAACGACCGACTGTACGTCCCCACGGAACACGTGGACAGGCTGACCCTCTACCGGAGCGCAGCCGACGCGCCCCCAAGGTTGACCCGATTGGGCACGCAGGAGTGGACACGTGCCAAGGCTCGTGTGCGCCGTGCGACCGAGCAGATCGCCGCCGAGTTGATAGCGCTCTACGCATCCCGGGAAGTAATCCCGGGGCTTCAGGCCAAACCGGACACTCCATGGCAGGATCGGCTTGAGGCCAGCTTCCCGTTTGAAGAGACGCCGGACCAGTTGTCCGCCATCGCCGACGTGAAGGCCGATCTTGAGGCGCCGCGTCCGATGGACAGGCTTGTTTGCGGGGATGTCGGATACGGGAAAACCGAGGTCGCACTCAGGGCAGCGTTCAAAATTGTCGAGAGCGGTCGGCAGGTGGCGATCCTTGTCCCGACAACCGTTCTCGCGCAGCAGCATTACGAAACGTTCTCGGATCGATTAAGCGCATTCCCTGTGAAGGTCGATGTACTGAGCCGTTTCCGTTCGGATGAAGAGCAAAAGGCCATTGCCGCCGGGGTCGCTGCCGGAAATATCGATATCTGCATCGGAACCCACCGCATGCTGCAACGCGACATATCGTTCAAAAACCTCGGCATGGTAGTTATCGACGAAGAGCAGCGCTTTGGCGTGATCCACAAAGAACGCCTGAAGCAGCTTCGATCCGAAGTAGACGTTCTCGCCATGTCCGCCACGCCGATACCCAGAACGCTCCACCTTTCGCTTTCCGGCGTTAGGGATATGAGCACGATGGAGACGCCGCCGGACGAGCGCCTGCCCATCAAGACATATGTCTCAGAAGAGAGCAACGATCTGATCCGCGAGGCGGTGCTCCGGGAGTTGGACCGCGACGGGCAGGTGTTCTTCGTCCACAACCGGGTCAAGAACATCGAGCACACGGCATACAAACTTCAGCAGATGGTGCCCGAGGCCCGGATCGCCATCGGCCACGGCCAGATGCGTGAGGACCAGCTCGAAAAGGTGATGACGTCGTTTGCGGCGCATGAGTACGACGTACTCGTCTGCACCACCATCATCGAGAGCGGCCTTGACCTACCAAACGTAAACACGCTCGTTGTCGATCGTGCCGACACATTCGGGTTGTCACAGCTTTACCAGCTAAGAGGACGTGTCGGCCGTGGCGCCCACCGGGCGTACGCATACCTGCTGGTGCCGGAGGGCAAACAACTGACGGAGCAGGCGGACCAGAGGCTCAATACAATTCTGGCGGCCACCGAATTGGGGGCAGGGTTCCAGATCGCCATGCGTGACCTTGAGATCAGGGGCGCAGGCAACATCCTCGGAGACCAACAGAGCGGGCACATCGCGGCGATCGGGTTTGATCTGTACACATCACTGCTCGCCCGGGCTGTCGAATCGGTAAAAGCGCTGCGGGAAGGCAAGGATGCGCCTGACGAGGAAGTGCCGTTCTCGACGACGCGGGTAGATCTTGGCGTGGAAGCACTTGTCCCCGACTACTACGTAGAAGACCTTGCTGAACGACTCGATATCTATCAGCGCCTCGCCGCCATCCGTGCCCTTGGCGATCTCGAAGAGCTGGAAGAAGAACTGGAAGACCGATTTGGCCGCATCCCGGGTCCGGCGAGGGTCCTGCTCTACACCACCAAGGTCCGCATCCTGTCCGAGGCGTGCGGCGTAAACGCCGTTGTCGCCACCGACGAGCGCGTTACCTTCTCGCTCGATGAGCCAACGGGAGGTGCAAGGACGGTATTACAGAAGGCGCTTGGCCGTGGAATAACGGTCGGCCACATGCAGATCAGGCTTGAGATAGATCGCGACGATCCGGAGTGGCGTGAGGAATTGACCTGGACGCTTGAGGAACTTGGTCGATTCCGGCAGCAGTTCCTCTTGGTGCTGGCAGACGTCGGAGCGGCTGCGGGCGGGACCTAGCCGAACGCGTCTAGTACGGGCGGCAACTCGTCCAGAGTTGTGATGCGCGGGAAGGCGTCGTAGTCGGTGGCCGCGGAATGACGGTCTATCAAGATCGGGTTGATCCCCGCGCCACGTGCGCCATCGATGTCCGTTTCGAGCTGATCGCCGACGTGGACCGCGGCACTCGCCTCGACATCCGCTCGCTCGAGAGCTGCCCTGAACATCTGTGGGTCCGGCTTGCTCGCGCCCACGTCCATCGAACTAAGGGTGAAGTCCACGCTGTCCCTCAGCCCCATTCTTTCAGCGACGTCGTGACCCGGCTGGCTCATGTTCGTGATGACGCCTACGACATACCCGGCCGACCGAAGGGCGTTCAGCGCCGGGATCACATCCACGTACAGAGCGAATCCATACTCCTGACGGCGCACGGCTTTCCAGACTTCGCCCGCCTTCTGAAGATCAACCTCATGCCCTGCGCCTCGTAATATTAGCTGTTCATAACGCTCAAAGAAGCTTGACTGGGCCTCAGCGGTTAAGTCGCTGAGGGGTGCCTGTGCGGTCTGTTCAGCCATAAGCGCATCGGCCATCGCGTACCCGGCATCAATTCCGATTTTGTCGACCACAAAGCCAAAAGGCTCCATAGCGCGAGCCTGAACGACTTCTCGTGGTGGGTCGAAACCGACCAGGGTGTCGTAGAGGTCAAAAAACACGGCGTGAATTGAAGAAGTCATGGCGGGAATCCTACAACGGCCTAGAACTCGAGGAGATGCGAGATAGAGCAATCGTGTGGACGTATTGCCATACGCCCCACCCTCCAGCATCCAACAGTGCCGTTGCCGCGCGATTGATCGTGGTCCCGGTGGTCCCGACATCGTCGATGAGTAATACGTGTTGGTCAGTCACACCGGCACCAGCCGCAAAAATACCACGCACCC
>CAUZKS010000210.1:0-4159 GCA_963580625.1 Dehalococcoidia bacterium
GGTTTTCGTCGAACAGCTCGAACGCTCTATGCTCGTCCGTAAGCTCTACAACCCTGTCGTAAGCGGGCGAGAGTTCCGGAGTTCGGGCGTCAACCGGACGGTGGGTATCGGAAGCAATAAAGTGCGCCGTTCCGTCGCGGACCAACTGTTCAGCAAGCCGCTGGGCGGGTCGGCCGAAGTCGCCCAGCAGGCTTCCGGCGGTGAGCTGAATCAGCATCCCATCCTCAACCATTCGCCGGACCTTTTTGGCGTCACGCTGGAGCACGGCGTTGCGTTCCGGGTGGGCGATTATCGGGACCAGTCGCAGGTCCTGGAGTCGGCTCAGTACGTCATCGACATAGTCAGGATAGGAAGCAAACGGCGGCTCTGAAAGGATGAAGCGTGTGTCCGATATCGGCAGCGCCCGTCCGTCTTCCACCCAGTCCGGCAAACCGGGCTCGATGTGGTTTTCCATGCCGACCACGATGCGTACGACCGGGCGATGGGGCTCTTCTTCCGCCCGCAAACGTCCGTTCAGCTCGCTTACCAGATTCCGGACATGCTGTACCGAAGAGCCGAGCATGACGTCACGCTGATGTGGCGTCGCCACCATTATTTCGGTGCCATCGACGACCGCACGGCGTGCGATATCGAGCGCCGCGGACATCTCCCTGGGACCGTCGTCGATCCCCGGCAAAAGGTGAGTATGGATATCCACCCAGCCCAATGATCACTCCGATCTTTTCGACCTACGTTGAGCCTTGACGTCCACCCGGTAGTATCACCGGGATTTCGATTCCGCCACGCGTCAGATTGTGAAGTGCGGTCAAAGCTCCGTCAACAACATGCAACGTGATTACACTCGGCCAAGCCACGGAGACGACGACTCCTTGCAAGATGCCCGAAAATCATCCGGTCCATCCCAGATAGCCGCCCGCCCTGGCTTTAGGCCCGGGCGATCAACTGCCTGAACGTCTCCCCGTGTTCAAATCCGTTGGCCTCGGCGGCGCTACGAGAACGCTCCCTCAACCTTTCGCCGAACCGTGGCCTGTCATCCGAACCGTCAGAAAGGTCGGCGCTTGTAAGACCGCCGACCTGTGAGGTGTGCTTCGACAGAGCCTCGATCTGCGTCTCCACCTGCGCACTGGTCACCTGCACCACCACGTCCGGATGGTCGGCGCCCCAGTACAACAAACGACGGACCTTGTGCGGCTCAAGCCCCTCTTCGAGCTGTTCCGGGTAGTGCAGGTGGTCACGAGCATAGGGGTAGATGGCGTCGCCGGTCACCGTCCCCACCATCCGGTGATCGCGGTGTTGAAAGCCGTTGAAACGGTGGGGATCGTGGCAGAACACCGTATCCGGTCTAAAAGCGCGAATAGCACGCACTATCTCGCCACGGAAGACGCGATCATCCTCAAGCCCGCCATCTTGATGGGCGAGCATGAGGACGTCTTTAACACCAAGTACGCGAGCCGCTTCCGACTGTTCTTCCTTACGGACCGGTACGATTCGGTCGCTTGTCATATCGTCATCATTGGACCCGCCACTTCCGTCCGTGCACACCACGTACACCACCTCACATCCACCCTCGATCCATTTAGCCACCGTTGCGCCGGTGCCTATCTCGGCGTCATCCGGATGGGCGCAGACCACCATGGCCCGCTCCGGTATATCGTCGATCACCGTAAAAGGTTCGGAGGCTCCAGGTTGGAAAAACCCGGATGACCGGGATGACCGTGGGTTCATCTGTATTGAAATTCCTTACTGGGAAGTCGAAAGTCTGGCGAGCGAAAAATGTGCCGCGTCTTCGGCCGACGCGGCACACATGGATATCTACAGGTAAATCATAGCGGCGGCCGGGAAGTGACCCGTAGACTTATCAGCCTGATATCCAATATCCGATAGTTAATTGTTCATACTCCTCGAGATCGAGGATCGGACGACGGGACAACCCACTTCCATGCCCGAATTACTTGCCACACAGGATCCGGAGGTCGCCGCAGCGATCGCCAATGATGTCCGACGCCAGACGGACGAGATTAACCTGATCGCGTCAGAGAACTACGCCAGCGCAGCGGTGCTGGAGGCGACGGGATCCGTCCTCACCAACAAATATGCCGAGGGCTACCCGGGACGCCGTTACTACGCCGGATGTGAAAACGCAGACATTGTCGAGACGCTTGCTATCGATCGGGTCAAGGAGTTGTTTGACGTGAAGGCGGCAAATGTGCAGCCCCACAGCGGCTCACAGGCCAACATGGCCGCCTACTTCGCAACGTTAACTGCCGGCGACCGAATTTTAGGGATGCAGCTGGACCAGGGAGGGCACCTGACCCACGGATCCCCGGTCAACTTCTCAGGCAAGTTATACGATTTCGCCTCCTATGGCGTCCTCCGCGAGGAGGAGACGATCGACTACGACGCGGTGTTGGCGACGGCGCGAGAGTTCAAGCCGGCGCTCATCGTCACCGGGGCAACGGCGTACCCGAGGATCATCGACTTCGCCAGGTTCCGGGAGATCGCGGACGAGGTCGACGCCCTGCTTATGGTCGATATGGCGCACATCGCGGGCCTGATCGCCGGCGGCGCCCACCCGTCACCCGCGCCTTACGCGGACATCATTACGAGCACGACTCACAAGACGCTCAGGGGGCCACGCGGTGCGATGATCCTGTCGCGTCGGTCCCTGGCTCGCAAGATCAACTCCGCCGTGTTTCCGAACATGCAGGGCGGGCCCATGGTCCACGCGATCGCAGCCAAGGCCGTAGCGTTCGGTGAGGCGGCTACGCCAGAATTCAGATCCTACGCGGCGGCGGTTGTTGCCAACGCGCAGGCGCTCTCAGCGGCGCTGTCCAACGGGGGATTACGCATAGTTTCCGGGGGCACGGATACCCACCTGATGCTGGTCGATGTTTCAACGCGGAACATCACCGGGCAGGAGGCGGAAGACGCACTCCGGGCCGCAGGTATCATCGCAAACAAGAACGCCATCCCATTCGATCCACTCCCACCACGCGTGACCAGCGGCGTACGTCTCGGAACCCCGGCGCTGACGAGTCGAGGCATGGATGCCGGAGATATGAACGCCGTCGCTGCCTTCATTCTTGAGGCGCTGGACGCGGCAGGAAACGATGGAGTCGCTGCTTCTATACGTCGGCGCGTGCTGGATTTCGCCTCCAAATTCCCGGTCCCCGGCATCAGTTAACCCTTAAGGCTCGCGCTAACTGCCTCATCGGCCGGCCAAAATGGGGTTGGGATTCGACTGTAGCGTGATACACTTCTTCAGTTCCGAACGAATGCATTTCAGAGGTCACAAATTACGTTGCGCTACTACGAATTGATGTGGATTCTCGGCGCCGATGCCGACGATGAAGGAATCGATCAGTCCATTGAGGCTATCGACGAACGAATCGAGAACCACGGCGGTGAGCGACTAAGGTCTGCGGCATGGGGCCGCCGGTCACTTGCCTACCCAATAAACCACCACGCCGAGGGGATCTACAACGTCGTCCAGTTCAGTATGGAACCGGACGAGTCTGTCATTTTTGAAAAAGAGACCCTCGCCGATCAGGCCATTATCAGGCATCTCCAGCTCCGGATTGAGGAGTCAGATTTGCTTCCGGTCGCGCCGGTACTTCCTCCGACCCCACCGGCAGCCCCGGAGGCCGTTGAGCCTCCCGCCCCTGAATCGTCCGAGTCCCCTGAGTCTTCTGGCGCTGATGAATCAGTTGAGGAACAGAAACCCGCAGAGGCGGTCACTGAAGCGGAAGATGTTGCAGAGGCCGTGGAAACAGAGGCTTCGGGGGCCTAACGATGAGTCTGAACAAGGTCACCATGATCGGCAACGTCGGAACCGACCCGGAGATGCGTTACACGCCATCCGGAGCAGCGGTCACCGATTTCCGACTCGCGGTAAGCCGCCGCTTTTCAACGCGTGACGGTAACCAGCAAGAAGAGACGGAGTGGTTCACCGTCACCGCCTGGGAACGCCTTGCAGACACAGTAAACCAGTACGTGACCAAGGGTATGAAGGTCTACGTAGAAGGCCGCCTGAAGAGCCGCAGTTACCAGGGTAACGACGGACAGATGCGATTCTCTAACGAGATCAACGCCCAGACCGTGTTGTTCCTTGACCGGGGCGGCACGGCACAGGGGAACGAGGAACAGGGCGGCCTTCTAC
>CAUZKS010000211.1:0-4158 GCA_963580625.1 Dehalococcoidia bacterium
CCAGAACTTTGAAAAATCCTCGTCCGCCACGGCGGCCGATTCAGGCACGATCTTGGGCGCGTCATCTGTGACAGCTATGGGCTTCAACCGCAGCGACAGGAAGTCCTCAACAACTTCGTTGTGGCCGGCAGTTGCGCCTGCGTCGTGGCCACATTTGTCGTATGGATATAACTTTTTATCCGAGCTACCGATCTGTCCGAATACGGCGAACCCGGTCTCGGGTGGACACACGTCGTCCTGCAGGCCGATATTCACGACAACAGGGGACTGGATCGCTGACGCAAAGTGGTGAATGTCGTAATAGTTCAGAACCTCCCGGACCACTGACTCATGTTCCGGGTTGATCCTCAGGTACTCGTTTATCTCCTGATACGGGTACGAATGCGTGAGTGAAGCGGCATCCATGTACGAGCACAGATAGGGCGCACCCGCTGCGGCCGCCGCAACCGAATTCACTCGCAAAGCGCATACCAGGAGCGTCAGCGCCCCACCCTGGCTGGAGCCAGTTACGCCAACCCGGCGTTGGTCCACCTCCGGGAGCGCCGCAAGGATGTCAAAGGCGCGCAAGGCGTCCATGTAGAACCCGCGATATGCGTAGCTGTCTCGGTCCGTGATGTTGTGTGTCAGGAGGCCCGGGTAACCAGGATCGAAATCTGCGTTTGAGCGTAACTTTCCACGCGGCGCTGCACTGAACACCGCGTATCCAAGGCGAGCCCAATCCTTCGGGACTTTTGGTTCGCTGACGTAACCGGGGACGGTTAGCAGGCCAGGCATCTGTGTATTGCGGCCCGCCGGACGTGCGTACCAGCCGGCGATGCGCATTCCGCCATAACTGTCGTACCGGACATCAAACACATCGACAGCGTCGTCGGACCGCAATTCGTCTTTCGTGAACGTCGCATTGGGTGGCACAGTGGCAAGGTCTGCGAGGGTGTCAAACCAGAAACTGTCAAAGTCCGCAGGACGTTTCGCAGTGCTGGTGAACGCGCTTGGATCGCGTCGGGGCATCTCGTCTCCTCACTTCGTCAGCGAGTCACAAAAATCATGGATCGGATCGACCATGAGGCCGTTATTATGAGTGGTTACGCGGCGTCGGTCGTTATTCCTGATGCTAGGGACCTGAATTATCGCATTCCTGCGAGTATGCCGGGCTATGGTGGCACATCACCGTACGGATTTTGTTCACCACATATTGCGCACAACTATCCCCGAGTTATCGGGAAGTCCCGGGAGTCCTGTTTGCCTGAACGCCGTGTACTGCTCATTGTGCTTGATGGCCTCGGGTACAGCCGGGATCGCCTTGACACCCTCAAGTGGGAGGCTTGGAAGTCCCTTCCACCAAGCGTCTCTTCCCTGTTGCTCATGCAGGCGGAATCCGTGCTCGAACGCAACCCCGGTTCTACAAACAGGGATCCGGAAGAGCTGGCTAGGGATGCCCTTATCCCGGTGGGGGCAGAGAATCTGCCGGAAAACGCCGTCTTCGATGAAGCCACCACCCAACTGAAGTCACTTGAGTCTCTGTCCGCGGCGTCCGCCGGGACAGACGTTATGGAGAGAGTGGCCGAGATCGTCCGAGCGCAGGCCGTTGAGATGCACTACGTTCCTATCGCCGCACATGCGGGACACCTCGCCGAGATTAGAAACTCAAACCTGACTATCCCGACAAGTGCTTCAGGTCGGTGGGCTGGCTTTGAAGACGTTTCCCCGCCCGTGCAGGGCAATTCCGATACGGGACACCAACAAATTACCAACCTGAGGCTGGCGCCCCAGCTTCCGCTGGAAATAACAGAATCTATCAACAACGGTAGTTTCTTCAGAAATCCGGAACTTGCCCGCATCGTGTCCAGCACCGTTTCCGATCGACGGCCTCTGAATTTCACGTACCTGTTGTCCGGAGTCGGGGGCTCCGACGGCCGGGTGCATTCGGCCTGGAATCACCTCGAGGCGTTCCTGCGCCTGGTATTTGAAGTCCACAACGCCGATCCCCGGCTAGTGCAGATGCAGGCAATCCTGGATGGCCGCGACTCGCCCGATACGTCCTCGATGACATCCCCGACGGATGCGAACGGCGGATCGGGTGGTGGATATATCGAACGCCTCGAAGAGTTGTTGCGACGTTACGGGGCAGAGCGGTCCCTCGCGTGGGTTATCGGTCGGAACCAGGCGATGGATCGTGACTACCGCGAGCCAAACATTCGTGCGGACTATCTGTCCATGACCGGGGGCGACACCGATACCGTGAAGGGGTTTGGAGACCTGAAGCGAACGCTGACACGGCTGCACAAGGACGGTGTGATGGACGGCGATGTTCCGGCGATGGCGGTGCTTCACGGAGACTCTCAAGCCGCACGCATCGGTCCCGGAGACTCGTTCGTTGATCTGAACTTTCGGGCCGACCGTCAGCGTGCAAAGATCGCCTCTCTCGCCGGCGCTCGCAACTTTCTCACAAGGGAATCAACCTCACGTGGTCGCAACTGGACATTTGGATGGATGCGCTCAGACCTCAACCTGGATATCTGTGGACTGGCGGATTACCACCCAGAGTTAGGCACTCGGTACGGGGTAAAGGCAGCGTTTCCGAACCGGCCCCACGTGGACAACCTGCTTTCTCTGTTTCCGTCGTTCGCCCCCGACGACCAGTACCTGCTCGTTGGTGAATCGGTCAAAGAACTGCACATGGGCTACTTCATTCGCGGGCGTCGAGAGGATCCGGCGACCTCTAATTGTGAGGTCCGATATATTATTCCGTCCCTCGGGGAACAGGAAGGCGTTCTCAACGACGCGGATGTCTACAAAGTGCCGCCGATGCGCACCGTTGAAATCGCCAACGCGCTTGTTGAAGCGATGTCGGCACGACGCTACCCCTTGATCTGCGCCAACCTTGCCAGCACGGACATGCTCGGGCACTTACTGCCGCGTCATTTCGAAGCGGCGGTGGCGGCGTACGAGGCGGTGGACATCGCGCTTGCTCGCATCGTGACGGTGGCCAAGGATTTCGGCTATCACGTCGTAATCACATCGGACCACGGCAATATCGAGGACGACACCTCGAGTCACTCCGTCAACGACGTGCTTACCACCGTCATCGCCCCACGTGGCCGGCTCACTGCGGCCAGGCGTGAGGTGTATCAGGCAAGGTTGTTCGATGTCTCATGGACCGTCGGGAGGATTCTCGGCGTAGAGGCGAAATTAAAACGGCACATGGCAGGTTCCGGCGATGCCAACGTCGGCGGGCCTGATGTCGGACGACCGATCATAGAACCCATCTGAACAACGATGGCCACATCGGTCCCATTCACCCACGGTATGCGTGGAAACCCACACGTACCAACCGCGTACCACTCACTTGACCCCGTACTGAGGCTTACGTAACGCAGTGCTTGCGTACCTGAAGGACACTGGAAGGTTCAAGAGCGGCCGATCAAACCAAAACGAAGGCTAGCCGCGAACCCTTCTAACCGAGTTAACAGAAAACGCCCCTGAAATATCGGGGGCGTTTTCGCGTGGACGCCTTATTGGACCGGAGTTTGAGACATCCGGTCGTTCACTCACTGGGCGGTCATGCCGCCATCGATTATCAGTTCGCTCCCCGTCACGAAACTGGATTCTTCAGAGGCCAGGTACAGGATTCCGTAGGCGATATCTGAGGGCACGCCCATCCGGCCTAGCGGCGTTTTGCTGAGACGCTCATCATGCACCGCCGGCTGTGCGTGCATCGTTTCGGTCATCGGCGTGTCTACAAATCCAGGATGGACCGAATTGACACGTATTTGCTCGTCCGCGTACTGAATTGCGGCGGCTTTAGAAAACGTCCTGACGGCGCCCTTAGAGGCGTGATACGCCGTGCCTCCCCTGCTGCCAACATTACCGTACACCGAGGAGATGTTTATGACGGACCCGCCGCCAACTTTTCTCATTTCTGGTATCGCGTGCTTGGTTCCAAGAAATACGCCTTTGGCGTTCACGGCCATCACGGCGTCCCAGCCTTCCACGGTCTGATCCTCGGTCGACGGCCGTCCCGGGACTGATATTCCGGCGCTGTTCACCACGATGTCCAACCTGCCATACCTATCGATCGTTTCGGCCACAACGCTTTGCCACTGCGCCTCGTCCGTGACGTCCAACCTCAGATAGGCGGCCTCTTCACCGCCATTCTTG
>CAUZKS010000212.1:0-4151 GCA_963580625.1 Dehalococcoidia bacterium
GCCACATGGAAGATCAGGACACGTACACGTACGGAACGCTTGCCGGGATCGAATGCGTTGACCGATATAAAAGAGGCACTTACTTACGTGAAGTCGTCTCCTCCGTTACGAATTTTGGTCACCCTGAACGCTCTGGGGTTGATCGCTGGATTTATCTTTCCGATTATTCCGGTCTATGCTCGTGACGTCCTTGAAGTAGGGGAGTCTGGATTCGGAATTCTGATGGCTTCGTTCGGAATCGGGGGGTTTGTTGGGGGTTTGGGATTGGCCTTCCTTGGAGACGTTAAACACAAGGGCCGGCTGTTGATCCTCGCGGTTATTATCTGGGACCCTGTAGCTATTCTTTTCGGGTTCTCCCGGGATTTTTACTTCTCTGCAGTGTTGTTGTTCTTGTTTGGAATCGCCGCATCTTTCTACATTTCAACCGTAGCTACTTTGTTCCAGACGTATGCACCTGAGCATCTGAGGGGCAAGATCATGGCAGTATTCGGCCTGACTTTGCAGCTCTTCCCGTTGGGCTGGATGCTGGGTGGGTTTACCGCCGAAAAGTTTGGCGCCGAAACAGCATTGATACTTGGTAACGGGCTCTCGTTCATCGTTACTGTCGTGATGTTTGCCCGTTTTAGGTCGTTCCGAGAACTCAGGTAGAGACTATTAAACCTCAGCGCCGTCGGTGAAGCTCGTATCCCACCGCAGTGGGTGGAGGACAACGACATAAGTGGAATCGCGCATTCCGACGTTGAAGACTTTATTGACGAAAAGTGCGCGGCGTTCTTGGGCGTATCGGTAGCAGAACAACCCGCGCCCAAGTACCTCTACCTAGAGCTTTCCTCCAAATCATCGACAGCATTCCGTTGCATGGTCGGCGTTACGTGACTGTACAGATCAAGCCAGGGTCAGATCGGCGACCGCTTTTTCGTTCAGCTCGATCCCTAGGCCAGGCTTATCGCTCAAGATCATGTGGCCGTCCTTTGGAATGACGCCGTCGCCGAACAGGTTTGCGACGTCGTCCAACGGGCCCGAGAACTCGGTGGAGAACTCGTGCGGACGGGTGCCGTTCTGGACCGTCGAGAACACGTGCAACGACGCCATGCTGTTGATGCCAGCCTGGGGGCTGTGCGGCATTACCGGCTTGTCCAGCGTAGTAGCCATGTCGAAGATCCGCTTCACCTCAGACGGGCCACCAGCGCTGAGGATGTCAGGTTGCAGGATGTCTGGATCTCCAAGCAACACCAAGCTCTGAAACCACCATCGGAAGGCATCCTGTTCACCTGCCGCAACGGCGACATCCAACGCATCCGAGACCTGCTTCAGTCCAGGTAGATTCCAGTTTGGAATGGGCTCCTCGAAATGGTCGATTCCGAGCTCTTCGAACCGTCGTCCCTGCCGGATCGCGGTCGAGACAGAGTAGCCGTTGTTGGCATCGAAGCCCAGGTAGTTGCCTTCCGACAGGAACTCCCGGACCAACTTGAACATCTGGTAGTCCTTTTCGGGGTCGGCGTCTTGCCTCCAGCCCTTCCAGTCCATCCGAATCTTGAAAGAACGGAAGTTCATGTCCCAGCCTTTTTCGACGAGATTCAGCATCTCCTCCGGTTGCAGCATCCACCCAGAACCGGTTGACCAGTAAAGCTCGATATCCAGACGGGCGGCACCTCCCATGAGGGCGTAGACCGGCAGTCCAGTCTCTTTGCCCATCAGATCCCAGAGCGCCACGTCAATCACGCCGACCACATCGGCCGGCAGCTTGAAGAGCTTTTCGTCCTTTCCGAGCGCCAGAGTCTCCCAGTGACGCTCAATCTGAAGCGGGTCTTCACCGATCAAAACCGGCTTGATGATGCTCTCGAGATAGGCCTCGAAAACGCGGCCGGAGTAATAACCATATTCCCCGCCCGGGACGCCGGGGTTGCGACCGGGAGCCTCGGCCCAGCCTTCTACCCCGGCGTCCGTCTGAACTCGGAGCAGACCCTTGCCGATTTTGAGGAATGTGAGTGTGATATCAGTGATTTTCATTTGGGATCCCTACAATACAAAGCAGTGAATGGGTGGCGACAGGCACCGGACGTATTGAATGAGTCAAAACCCTACGCCCCCTACGCCCTTGATTACTCTGTAGCGCGAACCGGGCGCGACGGAGTGTGAGGGATGTGGATGTCATGGGTTCCTAAATCAGATCAAAACACCACGACCGACCTGAGCACCTCACCACGCTCCATCCGACCAAACGCGTCTTCTACCTCGTCTATCGCGATGGTCTCCGATACGAAACGGTCTAGATCAAGCCGACCCTGCAGATACAGGTCTATGAACATCGGGAAGTCGCGCGTCGGCAAACAGTCGCCGTACCAGGAAGACTTGAGCGTCCCGCCGCGCCCGAACACCTCTATCAGTGGCAGCTCGATCCTCATCTCCGGGTTTGGCACACCCACAAGGACCACCGTCCCGGCCAGATCACGTGCGTAGAAGGCCTGTTCGTACGTTTTCGGCGTTCCCACGGCTTCAATCGCAACGTCGACGCCGTTCCCGTCAGTCAACGCTCTGATCGCTTCAACCGGGTCGACGCTGGACGCATTGATCGTGTGGGTGGCTCCGAACTCTTTGGCCCACGCCAATTTTCGATCATCAATATCCACGGCGATGATTGTGTGAGCGCCCCCAAGTTGCGAACCGGCGATGGCAGCGTTGCCAACTCCACCACAGCCTATTACCGCCACCGAGTCGCCACGTTGGACGTTCCCCGTGTTCAGGGCAGCGCCTAACCCAGCCATGATGCCGCAGCCAATCAATCCGGCAGCCTCCGGCCGGGCGTCCGGATTCACCTTCACAGCCTGCCCGGCATCAACCAGCGTGTAGTCGGCGAAAGCTCCGATGCCGAGCGCGGGCGAAAGTGGCGTCCCGTCGCCAAGGGTCATGGGCTGACGGGCGTTTCGACTGTCGAAACAGTACCAGGGCCGTCCGCGCAAACATGACCGGCAGGAACCGCAGGGCGCACGCCAGGCGAGGACAACAAAGTCGCCCGGTACAACGTTGCTCACGCCATCGCCTATCTCTTCGACTATCCCGGCCGCTTCATGTCCAAGGAGGAAAGGAAAATCGTCGTTGATCGCGCCTTCCCGGTAGTGAAGGTCGGTGTGGCAGACGCCAGAAGCCTGAACGCGTACTACAACCTCTCCCGGTCCGGGGTCGGGCACGGTTATGGTCTGAAGTCGGACTGGTTCGCCTTTGCCTCCGGCAATTACGCCCTGAGTTTCGCGCGGCATTTGTTCTCCTCTAATATTTTGGGGTGTTACGTCGGTTGAGTCGAGATCGTTACCGTCGGCCGAAGCCGCGTTCGAGGTCTGGCTGGCTCATGTGGATCATGGTCGGCCTACCGTGTGGACAGGTGTGCGCCTGCTCCGTTTCCTCCAGGCTTCTCAAGAGCGCCCTACCCTCGTCCTCGTGTGACCTGCGGAGGGCGGCAAGTGTGATCCGGAGTATATCGAGGTACAAAAGTCCCAGCGAAATCCCGCGACTTGGTACCTCGACTCCCAGCTTCCTGCTCCAGTGACGACTACTCCCACCCCCTGCCTCTGCTTCCACACATCGCTACCGTGACTGACACATCGGCCTGTGAGCAGTGGAAGCCCAGGCTTACCGTGCCGTTATGTACGGAGCACGCCAACGACCCTCGCACTTGATCTGCGGCCTCTGTCCGTCCATAACCGACACGACCTTCGCCCTGCGCTTCCCGCACATGCTGATCATTCACGCCGTTCTGGACCATGACGTGAGCCTGGAGGACGTAGCGCGATCTAGACGGGTAGTTGCGCCTTCGGGAACGGTTGTATGGCGGCCACCGGACAGACGCGAACTGGCCGTGCTGTGGAAGGTGACGGACGACCGGAGTTGAGTCGGAAGTGCGCCCGGGTTCCGTCGATGGTTAAATGACCGGGCAACCCTGAAAAAGCGCGTTAAGGAGAATTTTTATGCTGTTCCACATTATTGCCCAACACGACCATACGACATGTGGCAGAGTTCAAAATGGCAAAGTGCTGCCCCGACCAGCTGGGAAGCCGATGCCGTGGATGGACGGGAACGAACACGTAAAGGTAGTAGGCGTATGGGGATATCCCGTCGAGCACAAAGTTTTTGCTGTAATCGAGTCTGATTCATTC
>CAUZKS010000213.1:0-4143 GCA_963580625.1 Dehalococcoidia bacterium
CGTATGAGCGCATGAATGGCCCTCCCGGCCACTCGTGCTGGACCCGGCGTCGACGCGGCTCTAACAAATCAAGCACCGCAGCCCTTCCGGGCTGTGCTCCATACACGATCCAGGAATCTGGAGCGAAGCTGCGCAGTTCTATTTCAGGTTTGTTATCCTCGGCCGCATCTTCATCTTCATCTTCGTCCTCTCCACTCTCAGTATCACCTTCATCCTCGTCGGGGAGATCATTCCTCTCAGCGGTGTCCTCGGCCGCATCTTCATTTTCACTCAGGCTGTGGTCCGGGGATGACCAAAGGCCATCTGCGATGATTGCCTCAAATGCTCCGACCGACTTGTGAACCTCGACACCCTGCAGGATGAGCTTGCCCACCATCTCAGCCGCGGCAATTGGGTCGGCCTGATTACGCGGGATCACATAAGCGTGCGGTCCTTCTATTTCCGCTTTTGCGATTGTTTCAGATCCCATCTGCCATCGGCCCATGATGTAGTGCTGCCTGAACTTTGCTGTCTGCTCTAACACGCTATTGGCCGCGATCATCTGATAGTCAACGATGTCTCCGAGCGTCCACTCCCCGCCCCACCAGGGATCGACGAATGCGATCTGGAATCCATATTCACCCAGCCCTCGACCCGGTGCGGCACCCCGCTCAAGTGCTTCAAGGGCTACGGTATCAGGGCTCGCGATACGCGCACTAGCCGTCTCCGTGAGAATGCCGACGATATTGTGATATCGACCAGTGAGCGCACCTTCTTGTCCCCAAATCCGGTACATCGAACCTGTTACAACTCCTTGTTTACCGGCTGCCTGCAGGTCTGCAACCATTCCGCCGCCCATAAAGCGAAGTTGCTGCCACTGTAGCGGGTGGATGTCAGGGTTCATCGGGTCAGGGTAGGGGGGCACAAAAATTCTGGGCCCACTGTTACCCATCTGATGTTGGTCAAGATAGATCTGCGGATAAGTCGTACTGTACATCAATTCCATCCAATATTGTGTTTCAACAAGATTGGCCTGGAAGAAGTCCCGGTTGTTGTCATGGCCCGCGTAGTAGTGGTAAAGCCAAGGCATACGGGCACGCTCGTAGTCAGTGCCGATATTGCGCTCATACCAGTCGGTAACTAGGACCTGGCCATCCGGATTGGCAGAAGGAACGAGCACCGTAACAACGTTGTCCAGGATTTGAATTGTTAGATCATCTTCCGCGGTCGCAAGGTGATGTACTAGCTCGATGCTTGTCTGTGATGAGCCGATCTCAGTCGAATGGATGTTGTGATTGATGAACACTGTGGCGGGAGTCGTCGCAGCGATCCTTTCAGCCTCTTCCCTATCGATTCGTCCATCAGCAATGCGCTTAGATGCTTCACGGATTTCATCTAGCCGGGCGAGGTTAGAGGGCGAGCTGATTGTAATTGAGACAAACGTGTTGCCGAGTGTCGTTGGGCCTGCAGTGTCTACCTGAATACGATCTGACCCGTCGGCTATGAGGGTGAAGTACTCCAGGATTCCATCCCAGCGCGCGAGCTTCTTGTCAGTGCCGATCACAAATCCAAAATGTTCTTCCGGGGTTGGAATCTGCTGTGCTCCCAGCCCCTGTAGGTTAGGAAGGAGGACCAAGAGAAGATGTACTAGAAAAATTGTTCTGGGGGTGCGCACCAGGACCTCCTGAGGCCTTACGGTCATTACGAGGATAGTCGGCGAATGTACAGGGCGGATACCGAAGTGGTCGAGTCCCCGTAAGATGGACGAGAAATATCTCGGGTTATGAATACCCAGACGTGACTCAGGTCATCTACCAACGGGTAGCCGGCGAGGATATAGTTCCAGTTCAAATAGCCCGCCGGGGCCATAGCTCAGTTGGGAGAGCGCCTGCTTTGCAAGCAGGAGGTCGGCGGTTCGATTCCGCCTGGCTCCACTTCAGGAAGATGAAGCTCTGCAAGCACTTACACGCTTATAGGGTTTTCTTACTAGGGTTGTATGCTCCCCTTGAGCAAGCAGGAAGCAAGCAGTAGGGACACAAGATTGGCAGTTTTGGTGGTTTTGATAACACCCCCGTCTGTCGCCAGCAGGGGGCGGCACTAGGCCCAGACGACACACATCGATGTCAACATCGATTCCCCGCTATGATCGACCCCCGTGGGGTACACCCCCCTATTTCACCGCCGCCGCGCCACAACTAATACAACACAGTTTTGCGCTTGGGACTCCAAAGCCCCAAAAAATTTCTGCCCAAAAAATGAGTGGGTAGGGGTGCCCAGCTTTGACAGCCTAGATCGCAGCGTGTCATTTTAACGCGGGTTACACTGCGAACGTGCTGTTGCACGCCGACGCGCCGACGGCGGCCCCGACCCCCCTGCCCAGATCACGCATGCCTCGATTCTCCGCAACACCCAAGTCGAAGAGGTGCACGAATCTCAAACGGTCTCCCGCAACGGTCGCCTGGCTTGCTGTCCTTGTGGTGCTCGGAGCGTCCACCCAACCGGCGTCGTCGCAGGACGTCGAGACGGAAACGCCCGCACGGCTTGCCATCTTCCTGGACTGCGATTTCTGCGACGAAGCCTTCGTCCGACAAGAGCTTACCTATGTGGACCACGTCCGCGACCGCGAGGTCGCCGGTGTCCACATCCTCGTGACCCGAGAGGACACGGGCGCGGGCGGCGAGGCGCAGACGTTCGACCTCATCGGCCTGGGTCCGTTCCAGGGGATGGACTTCTCGACGCTTCACACCATCAACGTGGACGCGACGGAGGCCGAGGCACGAGATGGATTCCTCCGCACGCTCCGAGCGACCCTCGTGCCGTACCTGATGCAAACGTCGATGCGGGACCGACTGCGGGTCGACGTCGCTCCTTCGGAGGAGGACGCAAGCCAGCAGACGCAGCCCGAAGACGATCCATGGGACAATTGGACAATCGAGATGTACTGGGACGGCAGCGCAGATTTCGAGTCCCAGCAGCGGGCCTTCGACACGCGCTACGGTGTGTATATCAACCGCGTGACGGAGGACTGGAAGCTCCAGTTTCGGCCGTTCTTCAACTACAACTACGACCGCTTTGATCGAGATGACGAGATCATCGAGAGCTCGTCGCACCGAGACGGCTTCACCAGCTACGTCGTCCGGAGCATCTCGCCGCACTGGTCGATCGGGGGTTACGGGGACGTCTTGACGGAGACGTTCGCCAACGTCCACCTACGCTACCGTCTGATGCCCGCCATCGAGTGGAATTTGTATCCGTATCAGGAGGCGACGCGACGCCAATTCACTGTGGCCTACCGCGTCGGTGCATCCCACATCCAGTATCGGGATTCGACGATCTACAACGAGACCGAGCAGCTGCTTCCGGAGCAGATCCTCAACGTGGGCTACCGAGTCATCCAGCCGTGGGGCGATGTCGACGTCGGCATCGACGCGTCGCAGTATCTGCACGATCTCTCGCGCTACAGCGCTCAGTTCAGCGGAGCTGTCGACGTTCGCATCACCCAGGGGCTTTCGATCGAGATCGGAGGCTCGTTCGAGTTCATCCGCGACCAGCTCAACTTGCGGAAGGGCGACGCGGACCTGGAGGAGGTTCTCCTACGCCGCACGCAGCTCGAAACGGACTACCAGGCAGGGCTCAGCTTCGGGTTCCGCTACCGATTCGGCTCAATCTTCAACAACGTCGTCAACACACGCTTCGGGGGCATAGGGAATCGGGATCGCTTCTGACCCGAAGCGGCTCCGCACACATCGCCGCTACTGAAACGCCGTTTCCTGAAAAAACTTTGGTGGGCTAGGACGAACCCTCACTGGCAAAATTCCCGAGCATCACCGCAGATTAGGCGTATGCGCTACATCCGACTCTCAGCTGTGCTCTTGCTCGCGGCATGCGGGGATGGGGGGACTACGCCCACGAGTCCACCAACGCCTCCGACTCCACCAACACCCGTAGCGACCTCGATCACACTGTCGGCGACTACCTTGAGCTTTGCCTCGCTCGGCGAGACATCCCAGCTCTCCGCCACGGTCAAAGACCAGAACGGCGCGACGATGAGCGGTGCGAGCGTTACATGGAGTTCGTCGTCTGCGTCTGTTGCTACGGTTTCGTCTTCAGGTCTGGTCACCTCGATAGCCAACGGCTCTGCCACCATCACGGCAACTTCAGGGT
>CAUZKS010000214.1:0-4131 GCA_963580625.1 Dehalococcoidia bacterium
CGCCGCTGTAGCGCTCGTCGTCGAGCCACACCCGCTCGGGGCCCCAGTAGATGTCCTCCTCGGGCGCCCAGATGTCCTCGCGGCCGCCGCCGAAGCCGAAGGTCTTGAAGCCCATCGTTTCCAGGGCGCGGTTCCCGGTGAAGATCAGAAGGTCGGCCCACGAGATCTTGCGGCCATACTTCTGCTTGATCGGCCAGAGCAGCCGGCGCGCCTTGTCGAGGCTCACGTTGTCGGGCCAGCTGTTGAGGGGGGCAAAGCGCTGGTTGCCGCTGCCGCCGCCGCCACGGCCGTCCTCGATGCGGTACGTGCCCGCGGCGTGCCACGTCATCCGGATGAAGAACGGTCCGTAGTGGCCATAGTCGGCCGGCCACCAGTCCTGCGACTGGGTCATCAGCGCATCGACGTCCTTCGCCAGGGCTTCGAAGTCGAGGCTCTTGAACTCCGCGGCGTAGTCGAACGCCTCGCCGTTGGGATCGGCCTGGGGGTGGTTCTGGCGGAGGATCCCGAGGTTCAACTGGTTCGGCCACCAGTGTTGGTTCGCTGTGCCGCCAACGGCCTGGTGAGGGCTGCTCATCACCGGGCACTTGCTTGCGCTATCCACGTTTTGGTCAGTCATAATTGCACCTTTTTATGTAATTCGAGATTTCCCAGTTGAACGTCTCGTCAGCCGAGCCTTGCCGCAGATTCTCCCACTCTCGCCTGCCATTGCAATGTTATCATGTTATTTCGTAGTGACGGGACAAGATAAGGGACCCTGGGTACTCGGAGAGAGGCGGGCCACGGTATTGGGCCTGGGCCAACACTAGGCGCAAGCCGCCTTGGCCAGGCGACCAGGGGGCGAAGGAACACACCGTCCATGGCTATCCCGTGTCGCACGACGGCGTGAGCCGGGCAATCCGTGTTCGAATCTGCTCGAACAGCGCCTTCGGCACCGCCACCTCCGCCATCTGGAAAGTCACGGACCGGGCGTGCCGGACCACTACGGCAGTGATTGCCCGATCGCAGGTCAGCACCTTGCGAACGGTGTCGGTGATGGAACCCAGGCTGTCCACCCCATAGCTCTGTTGCGCAAGGCTTACGGTATATAAACAGGTTTGGGTTGTGGACAAACTGACACGAGCGAGTCTTATGACTCTGGAACAGTACGCGAATGACCGCGAGGATTTTCGTGCACGGGTAATGGCGCACAAGAATAATCGGCGCGTGGCCGTCGGTCCCAACGTGACCCTCTATTTTGAAGACGTTCTGACCATGCAGTACCAGATCCAGTAGATGCTGCGACTGGAACGCATCTTTGAGGCGGACAAGATCCAGGAAGAACTCGATGCCTATAACCCTTTGATTCCTGACGGCAGTAACCTCAAGGCAACCATGATGATCGAATTTCCCGACATCGAGGAGCGGCGCACGGCATTGCAGCGGTTGATCGCGATCGAAACAGCCTTGTGGCTTGCGGTCGGGGATCTGCGTCGCGTTACACCAATCGCGAACGAGGATCTCGTTCGGGAGACTGCCGACAAAACCTCATCGGTGCATTTTGTTCGATTCGAACTCACCGGGCAGATGATCGGTGCGCTAGGATCCGAGGAATCACTCATCATCGGGATTGATCATCCGGCTTACGACTATGACGTACAGGTTTCATCTAGCACGCGGACAGCACTTGTCCGCGATCTGCAAAGCTGAGCTTTACCGAGCTGTCCACCAGGGTCTAAATTCGGACCTCTACGGTGTTGGAGAGGCAGTGTCAGGTTCTACATGTTATGTTTAGATGCATTAATGCGGGCTATAGTGGACCGCTTGAATTGATGTCTTTAATGCATGACTCACAATATTGAACCTTTAGTCTGTATTGCCGCCAGCCTGGTGGAAGTGGCCAACGGCCGCTATGCCGCGCACGGTACCGGCCAGGCGGTTGTGCGGTCAGTCTCACAATTTGCGAAGTGCGAGCCTTTTCTGTTGCCTGGCATCAAGGATCACTATGATTCAGACCGCCTAGCCGAGCGCATTGACGGGCTGGTTTTGCCGGGTGGCCGTGCCAATGTCGAACCACACCATTTTGCAGGAGACCCTTTTCCCGACGATGAGCCCATAGATCCGGGCCGGGACGACACCATATTGCAGCTGGTCAGAAGCTGCATCGACAAAGGCGTACCGATTTTCGGTATGTGCCGGGGGATTCAGGAGATGAATGTTGCGATGGGGGGGTCCTTGTACTACCGGGTCCATCTGGTCGAGGGGAAAGACGATCACCGTATGCCGCGCAACAAAGACATCACCATTGAGGAAGTTTTCCAGCTGCGCCATCAGGTAAGGTTGAGTGGTAGCCTGGCCCGGATCGCCGGCGAGTCTGATATTCGAGTCAATTCACTGCATGGACAGGGAATCGATCGGCTGGCTGACGTGTTTGCGGTTGAAGCTGAGTCCGAAGATGGCCTGATTGAAGGGATACGTCTGAAGGACGATGCCACTTTCACCGTGGGTGTACAGTGGCATGCGGAATGGGAACCCAATAACCATACGCTGTCGCGCCGGCTGTTCGAAGCCTTTGGTGACGCGGTTCGTGCCCGGGCGCGTGAACGTTAATTGCGTGGAAATCGAACACCGTCCTGAGCAGTACCGCTGGAGTTGGGGATGAGATCAAAGCAGGAACAGGGGTACGCGGCGTACTACGATCCTGAACTTTATAAACGGGAGAATGATGTCCTGTTTGCCCGCACCTGGGTCAATACCGGCAGTGCCAGTCGGATGGCCAGTCCAGGCGATGCAATTCCCGTGACGGTGGCGGGTCTTCCGCTGATTCTGCTGCGAGATGAAGCGGGATGTATACGGGGATTCCACAATGTCTGTCGCCATCGTGGTGCGCGAGTGCTGCGGGCACCGTGCCAGGGGAGAAAACTTCTGCATTGTGCGTATCACGGCTGGGCTTATGGGATGGACGGGGCGTTGCGCGGCACGCCACACTGGAAGACCAGCGATCGTAGCGCACCGGCTGATTTTGACCCAGCACACTATGGCCTGGAACCCGTACGCGTTGCGGTCTGGTTGGATCAGGTATTCGTGAACGTCGACGGCAAAGCACCTAAGTTCGAGGATTTTGTGGCCATGCTGCTCTCGCGTTGGGGAAACTATGATTTATCCCGCTTGAGCTTAGGTGAACAGCGCACTTTGAAAGTGGACGCCAACTGGAAGTTTGCGATCGAGAATTACCTGGACACTTATCACTTGCCGATGATTCACCCGCAACTCGGCAATGCCGCTGCAGCCCGGCGCTTTACAGACGTCAATATCGATGACACGGTGTTCGGAATTTGCTACACCACCGGTGCGACAGACAAGCCAAAATCATCAGGTCAGCAATTGACCCAATTTAGTCGGCTATCTGATGCGCAACGGGCCTCCCAGGATATTCTTGCGTTATACCCGAATACTCTGATCGAACTGCAGCCGCGTCATATGATGCTGGTTGCGATAGAACCTGACGGCCCGGCTCGCTGTACCGAGCACCTAAACTTTTATTTTATTGATGAAGATGCAACCGACCCGAAACTGGACGATGAGCGTCGCCGCACGGCCGAGGCCTGGTGCGAGATTATGAATCAGGATATCGAAGTGCTTGAGGATCTTCAGGCCGCCGCCCATTCACCAACAGCATCCCGTGCTGCAGACATGTCGCCGGTCTGGGAGCAGGGAACGGCAGCATTTCGGCTGAGGGTTGCCAGAGCGCTGCTCGATCAGGAATGAATCGCGTTCTCCTCACTGGAGGAAGTGGGCGGCTGGGCCGTTATGTGCACACGGCGCTTGTGGCCCAGGGTTTTGATGTACGCAACTTCGACAAGGTGGGCTGCGGGAGCGACGTTGATCAGATTCAGGCGGATATCCTCGATCGCGAGAGTCTGCAATCTGCGATGGTCGACCGAGATCTGGTAATTCACCTGGCAGCGCTTGACGCAGCAGTGCTAGCGACGGATCAGGCGTTTTTTGAGATCAATGTTCAAGGGACATGGAATGTGCTGGAAGCGGCCGAAAAGACCGGTGTTCAACGTGTGGTGCTGTGTTCCAGCGTTGCTGCCCTGGGAATCGGTGACGAGACCCTGCCGGACTATCTGCCGATTGATGAAAATCATCCGT
>CAUZKS010000215.1:0-4113 GCA_963580625.1 Dehalococcoidia bacterium
AAGGACGGGACGTTGATCGATTTCACTCGCATGCCGCCTATGGAGGATCGCTCTCTGGACATGGCGTACATGACAGAGATGCTGGAGGGTTGGTACGCCGTCACTAATGAGGAGACGCAGGTCGGCTTCGGGCTGAGGTTCCCGGCCGATGTGTTCCCGTACCTCTGGTACTGGCGGAATCTTGGCGGTGGCTGGGGTTATCCGTGGTACGGACGTTGCTACAACGTGGGGCTGGAACCCTGCACCTCGATGTCTAACGGCGGGTTGGCGGGGGCGATAGAGAATGGCACGGCGCGCCATTTCGCGGCAGGGGAGTCGCTTTCGGTGACGATCAAGGCGGTGGCGTACACCGGCACAGGGCCTGTGACTGGGATCGACGCCAATGGTGTGGTAACCCGAGGGTAGGAATGGATGGTGAGTGACGCACTTTTGTGCCGTGAGGAAAACGCACCTTAAGGCTGACAAAAGCGCCGTTGATGCGAGGCTGAGAAACAGTCGAATGTGTGTCTTTTCCTGGTGCGAGAGGGTTGGGGTGAGCGGTTTGAGGCCGTAGGCCGAAAATTACGCCCGTATTGGCTGGACGCCCCTACAATGCGGCGACATTTGATTACGTAACCAATACCGGCACCTTCAGAAACCACGGGAACAAGAAGAAGGACACGACATGCGCACACGGAAGTTTGGCGACTCTGGCCTTGAGACATCGGCGATCGGATTCGGCGGCTGGCCCATGGGGCGAGGCCAGTACGGCGACCTCGACGACGACGAGGCGATAGCGGCCGTACACGCAGCCTTTAATGGCGGGATCACTTTGTACGACACCGCCGCGGTGTACGGCTGGGGCTACGGCGAGACGCTGATGGGAAAGGCGATCAAGGACCTGAAAAGGGAAGATATCGTTCTCGTGACCAAAGGCGCACGGGAGTGGAAGGTCGATAACTCTGATAACCGATCCGCCACGGTCGCAGACTCCGATCCGGACCTGTTGCGGGCTTCGATAGACGCCAGCCTGAAGAGGCTCCAGACCGATTACATCGACGTGTTCCTGATCCACTGGCCCGACAAGGGCCGGCCTTTCTCAGAACCGATGGAGGTGCTTGAAGAGGCCAAGAAGGCGGGCAAGATCAGGCACACGGGTGTGTCCAACTTCTCCGTGCCGATGATGGAAGAGTCGCTACAGACTAGCCCCATCATCACGGAGCAGATCGGATACCACATCTTTGACCGCCGACCTGAGGCGGACGTGATGCCGTTCGTACAGTCGCACGGCATGGGCATCATGGCCTACGGCTCGATGGCGCACGGGTTGTTGACCGGATCGTGGAGCCCGGCGCAGAACTTCGGCGACGACGACTGGCGCAAGGGCGGCGCTAATTTCGGCATCCAGAACTGGGGGCCGGAGCACCTCGCCGCAAACGTGGCTGCTGTTGAGAAACTGAAGGGCATCGCGGCCGACCACGGCAAGACGATCGCTCAGTTGGCCATCGCGTGGGTTCTGGACAACCCGACGGTGAGTGTGGCGCTTGCAGGGGCCAAGAAACCTTCAGAAATAATCGAAGACATGGGCGGCGACTGGGACCTGCCAGCCGGGCTCAAGGAAACGATCGACAACCTGGTGCTTGGCGAAGGCTCTGGCGTAGGCCTGTCCGGGATGGAGATCGCTACGTAATGATGATCGTTGACACGCATTGCCACGCCAGCCACAACTGGTTTGAGCCGGTCGAAACCCTTGTCCACGTGATGGACATGGATGAGGTGGACCACGCCTTGCTGCTCCAGCACCGGGGCACATACAACGCCGATTACCTGTTCGAGTGCTGTGAGCGCTTTCCCGGCCGCTTAAGGGCCGCGGTGCAGATCGACCCTAGCGGTGACGATCAGGTCGGCGCGCTGGCGTACGAGGCCGAGCGCGGCGCTGCCGGCGTGCGGCTGTACACCGACGATAACGGCGCGCCCCAGCAGCCGAGATTGTGGAAGGCTGCCGGTGAACTTGGCGTTGCGGTGAGCGCCCAGGGCACGTTTGAAGGCTTCCTGACGGACGGATATCGGGACTTGATCGCTTCGGTGCCGGATACACAGATTGTTATCGAACATTTCGGCAATGCTGGGCATGGTCATAAGGCTCCGTATGAGAAGTTCAAGAGGCTGATGGAGCTGGCCGAGTTGCCAAATACGACCATGAAGCTGCACGGTCTCGGCGAGATAGCCGATAGGCCTGACATCCTTCAGCCGGACTATCGGATCGAGAACATCCCGCCGTTCGTTGAGATGGCGGTGGAAGCGTTTGGCCCAAAGCGCCTGATGTGGGGGAGTGACTTTCCGCCGAGCGCCGGGAGAGAGGGTTATCACAACGCCCTGGAGGGTATCCGGAGCCACCAGGCATTGTCCGGCGGTGAGGATGCGCAAGAGGTGATGGGCCGTACCGCTGCACGCGTCTTTGGTTTCGGATCTAGGTGACCTATGATCCCGAGGGAACGGTATTCAATCCGGAACCACCGGCAGCTCCAAGGGATCTGTTAAGTCGAGCATTAAACGCTGCGTTGCTCAATCGTGCGACGTTTCGGGACGTCAGCGACGATGTTGGCGGAAACGTACAGGTTTACGGACTTGTCGGGGCGGCGGCTGTAGCTTCCGCGATCGGGTCGTTCGACGATCGGGGCATCGCCATAGCGAATGCGATCCTGGTGGTAGCGGGTTGGTTGATATACGCACACGTCGCGTCGTTCATGCGTGGCGTGCTATTCGATTCGATACACGCCGACGGCAGTCGTGAGGGAATGATCCGAGTCGTAGGGATCGCATACGGCCCGACTCTATTAAGGGCATTTGCGATCATCCCGGTCATCGGCGGAGTGATCTGGCTGCTGTCCACAATATGGTTTCTAGTGGTGGTTGCGGTCGGTTTGAAAACGACCCTGGCCTTTGACAACTACTGGCCGGCGGTCGGCATCATCGTCGTGGGAGCGCTGGTGAACGGGGTCCTGTCCTACATCGTCTTCTACATGGTCTTAGGAGTCCGTTGAACTCCTTCATTAACGAGATGTGGGCGGAGTCAAATAACTGGGCCCGCCCTTAACCCTCTGAATCTAACCCCTTAAGTGAACCAGGGAGACTAACAATGGTGGACACGACCGGCGGATCTGTATTTCAACGAATGGGTCTAACGCCCGTCATCAACGCCGGTGGGACGAACACAAAGCATTCCGGTTCGCGGATGCGGCCTGAGGTGATCGAGGCCATCGAAGAGTCGTCGAGCGTGTTCCTGAACATTGACGAACTGCTTATAAGGGCCGGTGAGATGATCGCCCAGGCGATAGGAGTCGAGGCGGCGTTTGTGACAAGCGGCGCCGCCGGTGGACTGGTCCTACAATCGGCCGCTGTATTGACCGGCACAGATGTGGCACGTATCCAGAGCCTTCCGATTACCGACTGGTTTCCGAACGAGTTGATCATCCAGCGGCAGCACCGCTTCCATTACGACCACGCGTACCTGATGACGGGGGCGCAGTTTGTTGAGGTCGGCAAAGGCCGCCACTGCTACCCGGAAGAGGTCGAGGCGGCGATTACACCCGACACGGCCGGGATCATACATCTCGTATCGCCTTTCACCGGTTCGGGCGACATTCCCCTCCCGGTACTGGCGGAGATCGCACACCGACACGACCTCCCGGTGATCTGCGATGCTGCATCCATGCTGCCGCCTCGCGAGAACCTGACCCGGTACCTGGACGAGGGCGCCGACATCGTCAGTTTTAGCGGCGGTAAAGGTATGCGCGGGCCTCAGAGCACGGGCATCTTGATCGGCAGAGCTGACCTGATCGAAGCTGCCCGGTTGAACGCAGCGCCGAACCAGGCGATTGGCCGCCCGATGAAGGTCTCCAAGGAAGAGATCGTCGGGTTGGTCGCGGCTATCGAGGCGTTCGTATCCGAGGATCAGGATGCGGAGACGAAGCGGTTCCGGCAGCAGTGCGAGATGGTTGTTGACCAGATCACGGAGATCCCGGGTATCCGGGCTCAAGTGGAGCACGACGACAAGGATCACCCGATTCCGCACGCGGTTATCTATTTTGAACGTGACTGGCGCGGTCCTGATGGCGACGAGATTCATCGGCG
>CAUZKS010000216.1:0-4078 GCA_963580625.1 Dehalococcoidia bacterium
CTCATGCCCCGGGTAGCCCGGCCGCAGCGGGTACTCCTCCACTAGCCACCCGTAATCGACGATATGCAGGTCGCTGCCGCAGATCGACGCCAGCTCCATCTTCACGAGCACCTGTCCGTCCGTCGGCGTTGGAACAGGGACCTCGGTAAGGCGCACATCCCCTTTGTCGATGGCTTGCATGGCGAGCATTGATTGGGTCAATTGAGCTCCTTGGTTTATTTACGGTGGGAGGAAGCAAGTTTACGCGCTCAAGGCCGGGAAGCGGATCTTATTGATGTCACCCTGAACTCGATTCAGGACCCGCTGGTCAACAAATACGAGATCAATTCAGGTTCAAGGGACAATAACCACGAACCGATTGGTTGATCAAGATTGTTAATGACGTAGTGTCGGATCCTGAATCGAGTTCAGGATGACAGTTCGCAGCGACGAACATATTTTCTCCCTCTCCCCGACGCGAGAGGGGGCCAGAGTGAGGGGGCGGAACAAGCCTCCCCTCTACTCGTACTCCGCCAACTGATCCCCGTGCGCCGTCCACATTTCGTCAAACATCTCTCGGATGCGATGCATCGGTAGCGATGCGGCGGTCAAGGGGTCCAGCATCACCGCATGTACTGCCGCCTCGCGGTCCTTTTCAAGAACGGCCTGGACGGCCAGTTCCTGGACGTTAATGTTGGTTCGGTTCAGCGCCGCTAATTGCGCAGGAAGCGCGCCGACGGACATCGGGTGAAGACCGAGACGGTCCACCAGGCACGGCACCTCCACGCAGGCCTCCGCAGGTAGGTTCGATAACAAGCCGTCGTTCGGAACGTTGCCGTTGATCACCGTCGTGACGCCCGTTTCCATCGCCGCCATGATCCGGCAGGCGTACTCGTCGGACGACTCCGCGGTCAGCGGTTCATCGCCTGCGACCTCGGAACGCATGGTGTCGAAGTAGGCCTCGTTCCGCTTCTCGAGTCGAGCCAGGTCCACCTCAATCGCATTCAAATTCATGTCCGACATCACATCCGGGTACTGCCGGAAGTAAGGCACATACTCGGACATGTGGCGGGTCGATTCCGTGACAAAGGTTCCGAACTGGCGCATCACCTCGAACCGCACCGGGTCCTGCGCGTATGTCTCGGAATCGTCGAGAGCATCCCAGAGCGCTTCGTATGCGTCCTCGCCATTGCGTTCAAATCGCAGGAACCAGGCCATGTGGTTGATGCCGGCCACCCACGCCGTCACCTCTTCCCGGGGAGCGCCGATGTAGTCGGCCAACACCTGTGTCGTCCGCTGGACGCTGTGACACAGGCCGACGACCTTGATATCGGCCGCCTCATCGATAGCCCAGCAGGCCATCGCCATCGGGTTCGTATACTGGAGCAGCCACGCGTCCGGGCAGTACCTCTCTATGTCGTGCGCCACGTCCAGCAACACAGGGATAGTACGTAGCGCCTTGAACACGCCGCCCGGGCCGATGGTGTCTGCGACCGACTGGTCGACCCCGTATTTGAGTGGTACACCCTGGTCGATCTCCAGATCGTCGCCGACACGGATCGTGGTGAGAACGTAGTCCGCTCCGTCCAGCGCTTCGGCGCGGTCCTGCGTCGCCGTGATTGTCATACCCACGCCGGTGTCGCGACCAAGCCTCTCCGCAAACGGAGTGATGATATCCAGCCGTTCTGAGTTGATGTCCATCAAGACGACATCTGAATCGGCCAGCGAGGGTGTGGACACGACGTCCTGCAGAAGTCGACGGGTGAAGACGACACTGCCCGCGCCAACGATCGCTATTCTCGGCAAATTTCTATCTCCGGTCTGACTGCCCATTTCGGGCGAGATCAATCTTGCTTATCGGATCCGCCCCATTCTTCTCGAAGCAACCCGTACAGCAATGTATCCCACCAGCGGCTCTTGAAGTACTCGTTCTCTCGTAGTCGGTCCTCCGTTCGAAGTCCCGCACTTCCTCCTCCATGCATCCGATCCACACGTAGAAACGGAGGTAGCGTAGGTCGGACTGGTATGCCAGGACATCGGGCCAGTCGTCCATCGTGAACTCACGGAGGACTAGCCGTTAGGTTGTGATGTGCATGTCCTTTGACCGATTGGTCTATGTTTGGCGGAATGTGTTCCTAATATGAAAAACGTTGATGCCAGATGCCCCTCTTAAAGTAGGAGGAGGGTCTGGGGGTGGTTTTTTCAGCGATCAACGATCCCCAGCGGACTATACTCGCCGCCATCCTGCGCACGTCGTCCGGCACATAAAAGACAGCAAGCAACAACGAGGTCCAACGAATGGTTGATTCCAGCCGCGTAATCATCAAGAACAGCCACGTCATCGACGCGACGTCCCAGGAGCCTCGGGAGTTGACGGTAGTGGTCGAGGGCACAGACATAGTCGATCTTCTGCCGCCCGGATCGCCGGTCTCAAGCGGCAACGCCCAAGAGATTGACCTACGCGGCAGCTGGTTGTTGCCGGGGCTGTGGGACGTTCACACGCACATCGGGCGCGGCATCCCGGACCCGGGCTGGCGGGACGAGAGCATCGCCGAGCGCACGACACGCGCCGGACGTGACTGCATGAACGCTCTCGCACTCGGCATTACCGGGATGCGGGTGGTCGGCGAGCGCGAGTACGTGGATGTGGCCTGGAAGCGGGCCTTCGACTCCGGTCTGTTCATCGGCCCATCACTCTTCACCTGCGGCTGGTTCATCACCACCACCGCGGGCCACTTTCTACGTTCCGGAACTGCGAAGGAGGTCGACGGCCCGACCGAGTTCCGGCGCGCCATTCGGGAGAACATCAAGAACGGTGTCGACTTCATCAAACTAAACCTGACTGGCGGGATTATGGGTCCGCCGTGGGACGGCATGCAGAATACCTTCCCGACGCCGGACGAAATCGATGCGGCATTCGAGATATGCCACCAGCGCGGCTTCAAGGTAGTAGCGCACGCCGGTGGAACCCACGGCATCAAGACGGCGATCGCACACGGCGCATGGACGCTGGAGCACGGCTATGTGCTGGACGATGAGGCGGTTACGATGATGGCGGAGGCGGGAACGTACTTCGTTCCGACACTGGGTTTGAGCCACCTGAATCGGGGACCGGCCTACGCAGAATCTGAGGTTGAACATGCGTGGGCGGAGGCCCACCCTGCCCCGCCCGACTACGCCGCCCGTGCGGTTGTTGCAGCGGAGGCGCACGCAGCCGGGTTCAAGAAGGCGCTCGATGCGGGGGTGCCGATCGCCAACGGATCAGACCTCGCACTACCGGACGGTGGACTGCTGGAGCTGGCCCAGCTTGTGAGACGCGGCATGACGGAGTGGCAGGCGATCGTTGCCGCCACCAAAACATCGGCCGAGGTATGCGAGGCGAGTGACCGGCGTGGAACCGTCGAGATCGGCAAAGCGGCCGATCTGCTAGCGGTAGGCTCGAACCCGCTCGAGGACATCGAGAATGTGCGTGACGTAAAGCTGGTGATGAAGGACGGCCAGATCGTGGTGCAAAACTGAGCACTCACGATTCACGCTGGTCCCAGAGCCTATGGCCGAATGTCACTGCGATCGCCGCATTCAGCCTTTTTGGGGGGGCCGTGGCCGCGACGCGCGTCGTGGCACAGGACATCCCGCCGTTCACGCTGGCGGCGGTGCGGATCGGCATCGGAGCCGCTGTTCTGTGGGCGCTCGTGCTGCTGTTCCACAGATATGGGATGCGGGTGGAGCGACGCGACTGGAAGCTGTTTTTCGTCCTCGCCGCCTTCTACTTCACGGCCTTCCCGCTGTCGATGGCGTTCGGCTTTCAGGTGACAGAGGCATCCCGCGGCGCACTGCTAATGGCTACATCGCCTATCTGGAGCGTTGTGCTGGGCCGGATAACCGGGCACGAATCGCTGATAAACCGCCAGTATCTGGGCGTCGCCATATCGGTGGTCGGCATCGGGCTGGTGCTTGGCGAGAGCACTCTGTCCCCGGCCGAGAGTGGCGGCGAGACGGCCAGCACACTGGCAGCGATAGGCGGCGCGGTCCTGCTGTTGTTCGCGGCGGCGTGCGTGGGCATCTACGGCGTCGCATCTCAGCCAGCGTTCGCCCGATA
>CAUZKS010000217.1:0-4066 GCA_963580625.1 Dehalococcoidia bacterium
ACGCGGGCTTTCGCTACTGGACCTGATTCAGGAAGGGAACCTGGGGCTTATTCGCGGAATCCAGAAGTTTGACTACCGCAAGGGCTTCAAGTTCTCTACCTACGCAACCTGGTGGATCAGGCAGGCAATCACGCGGTCTATTGCAGATCAGGCTCGTACCATCCGAATTCCGGTCCACATGGTCGAGACGATCAACAAGCTCGCCCGGACCCGGCGCCAGCTCGCACAGGAGTTGAACCGCGAGCCGACAGCGGAAGAGATCGCCGAGAGACTCGATATCACCGCCGAGCGGGTTGGCCAGATCCAGAAGATGTCACAGGACCCGGTATCGCTCGAAACACCTGTCGGAGCCGGCGAAGAGAGCCAGCTCGGCGACTTCATCCCTGACCGGACCATTCCAGACCCCAGCGAAGTGGCGACGACCCACTCACTGCGGGATCAGATTCGCGACGTGCTGAACACTCTCACGGATCGAGAGCGCCGCGTGCTTGAGCTCAGGTTCGGCATGGTGGACGGAAGGGTCTGGACCCTGGAGGAGATTGGCAACGAGCTGCACGTGACCCGGGAGCGGATCAGGCAGATCGAGCGTAAGGCTCTGACGACGCTCAGGCGCGCCGAGTTCAACGGAGAGTTGCGGGCTTACCTCGGTTAGTTCGGGGGTTTACCGGGAAGGTCACAGCCAGATGGCGCCCACGCGGGCAGATATGCGTGAATATCGCTGTTGACGGTCTCTGGGACCGGTATTAACGTAAACTATTGTGTGTGGCGGAAACGTCATATCGCGGCCCCGTGGTGTAGCGGTCCAACACGCCGCCCTGTCAAGGCGGAGATCGGCAGTTCGAATCTGCTCGGGGTCGCCATAAAAGAATAAAAAAGAGCCCCGGTAATCCGGGGCTCTTTTCGCGTCACATTTGAACCTACCAATCTCAGATCAGAAGATCATGCTGACAAATCAGCCGTGGAATATGGCGCAAAAAATAGTGCCTCTGGCCGTTCGTGAGGGGGAGGATTCAGATGTTGACGGCTCCAGGCACGCTTGCGCTGGCCAGGTTCCGCTCAGAACATCCGCGGAATGATCCATCGACCTTGACCTGTCCGGATTGGCGGTCGTACCGGTCCTTCTTGAGAAGAACTGGAGGAGCAGTGAAGTCTCAACGTCGTCCGGCAATTACCGGCGACTAACGCTGACGAAGACTATGGGCCAGCGCCCCGTGGTAACAACCATAAGGGATGGTGGTGAGGGGGTGCCGAAACGGTAAACGGACGGTCATGGCTGTGTTTGCACGGCATCGTGCCGCAAACGTAACCAAACCTGAGACCATCAGGCGTCCTGGCCCCGCTTTGACCAGTCTTCTTTCTCAAACATCTGCAACCCCGGGTCCTGGACCCTACCGTCCACGTACTCAGGCGGGTGGGCGAGGATGTAGTCCTCATCCAGATCTATCCCCCAGCCCGGTCCCGTAGGCGCATTGAACACACCGTCAACCACCTCGGGATAGTTACTGCCGGCGAGTTTCACACCCGGGTCGGCGAAGTCGTTGAAGTGCTCCAGTATCTTTCCGTTGCGGAGGGACAGGGTCAGGTGCAGGGCGGCCATCGTCGATACGATCCCGCCCACGTTGTGGGGCGCGACCATAATCGAATAGGTCTCGGCCGCCGCTGCGATCTTCTTCGTCTCAAGAATCCCGCCGCACTGCGTGATGTCCGGCTGAATTATATCCGCCGCCCCACTCTGCCACAGCGCCACAAACTCCTGCGCGCCGTAAAGCCGTTCGCCTGTCGCGATGGGCAGCGAAGTATGCTGTCTCACCGAGGTCAGCGCCGGGATGTCGCCCGGGCGCGTCGGCTCCTCGATCCATGCCGGGCTGTACTTCTCGACGTGCCGGGCGATCTCCCTCGCCTGTGCGGGCGTAAATCGACCGTGCATTTCGAGCATAATCTGAGCGCGCGTCCCGGCGACGGACGCCACCGCCTCGATCAGATCCATCGAGGTGTGAAACTGCTCCCGGGTTAACTCAAGGTCCCCGTTACCGAACGGGTCAAACTTCATGCCCTTGTAACCACGATCAAGAACTCGTGTCGCCGCCGACGCAAACTCCGCCGGCGACCGTTCCACGGTGTACCAGCCATTTGCATACGCCGGTACGGTGTCACGAACCTTGCCGCCGAGCAGGTTGTAAACCGGCTGTCCGCAAGCTTTTCCGATGATGTCCCAGCACGCCAATTCCACGAGTGCGATACCTGTGTGGACGACCTCCCCCGCCTTGCCGAAATCGAGCAGCGTCATGCGCCTGAACAGCGCCTCCACATCGAACGGATTATGCCCGACAAAGTGCCGTTGCGCGTCCTTCAGATACTCGGTGACCGTATGCGTCTTGCCGAGAACCCTAGCTTCGCCGACACCCGTCAAACCCTCATCCGTCTCCAGGATGATGTAGGTCAAATTTCTCCACGGTGTGCCAAGGACAAGAGTCCGGAAGCCGGTGATTATCATGAAGTACTTTCTGTGCTGAGTGCCGGAATACGAGTCGAGACCCGGTTATAATCAGGAGGTATGCCGATCGGACGGCATGCGGCTGATATTCTAGGCGACCAGAACCAAAATCATCGCGATCCCACCCGCACACGCGATCGCGAATTATCATCACCCCGAAATCTCAGGGCAACATTTCATGCATCTCCTCCTTCTCAGCGGCGGCGCCCACCCTTACAGCGAAACCACACCCATCATGGCCGGATTTTTTGAATCGGCCGGGCACACGGTCGATGTCAGCGATTTCGCATTTGAACTGAATGTCCCGTCCACCGACGGGTACGATGCAATCGTTTTGAACACGAGGAGAGGACCGGACTCAAATAACGATTTCTCCGAGGTTCAGCGCGAGAATCTAGCCAAATTCGTCAGCAATGGTGGACCGCTCATATCGATCCACATCTCACCGGACTCAAGTCCAGACTGGCCGGAAATGAAGAAGATCACCGGCGGCGGATGGGTGTCCGGAACAAGCAACCACCCGCCATTCGGACGCTTCACCGTCAACATCAAGAACCCCGACCACCCCTGCGCAGCGGGCCTGACCGACTTCGAGATTGACGACGAAAGTTACTGCGACCTCGACATCCAGCCCGGCATCGACGTGTTCTTGACGGCGATGGTTGAGGGCATCGAGCGCCCGATGGCATGGACGCACCAGTACGGCAAAGGCCGGGTGTTTAACACCTCGCTCGGGCACGCAGGCGTCAGCATGCGCAACCCGTTATTCCAGAAACACGTCTTGATAGGCGTCGACTGGGCGACTTCCGGGTCTTAACAACCCGACTAGGGCCACGTTATCGCCCGGCTACAACTACCCGAGAGCCTTCGCCCAGGTTGTCGTCCACGACGAGAATCAATGGCACAAGTAGTTTCCAGGAAGGATCACGGGCCTCACGAAGGCCCCTGTATTTTCAATCTGATGATTATGCTGCGTGGATACGTGTACGCTGCCAGAAATTCTTGCGTTATTTCGCCAATTCTGTCATTACTCTGCAAAACATGACCGATACCATCTACGATTTCTGCCATTCACGTTAATTCTCATGGGGCAGCTTTACTCGGGACGCCCTACGTTCAAGAAACAATCTCCAATTGGCGCCAGCCATATGATGCAATTTACTTCGACCGATCTTGGGAAATGGGAATCCCCTTACCTCACCCTGACCGCGGGCGAACGCCACTCATTGACGCCCGAAGGCGTTTGGATGATCGGCGACAAGCCGGGATTACTGGCGATATTTGATAATGACGACATCGTATACGTCACTTCTACGAAGAACCTGGCAAAGACCCTGCAAGCGCTTCCACGCGAGGGCGCCGAGGTTGAGTTGAGGACACTGGCGGCGATCGTAGACCTTGGTGTGCCCGGTAAGACGGCCGCAAAACGAGCCAGCAAAGGGCCTACGGCACAACGGGTCACACGGCTCATCAACCGCATGACTTTCTCCGTGGCACAGGTGGCCCCCGTGCATATCGAGGCCATCAGGGACGCGTTCATCGCGATCTCGGACCCGCGCTACAACGGCCGTA
>CAUZKS010000218.1:0-4060 GCA_963580625.1 Dehalococcoidia bacterium
TTTGATGCAACTCTCAGGAGACCTGCTCCTCACGCTCCAGGAAGTCGATGAACGACTGACAAAGAAGCAGCAGGAACTTGACAAATTGAATGCTGAACTCGAAGGCCAGGCCGAGATACCGGTGCTTACCGAGCGGGCCGAACATGAGCGCGAGACTTCCATCGAACGGCGCGCGCACCTGGCACGACTTGAGGTTGATGCCGACGCTCTGAGGGAACGGGTGGAGGAACTGGAGGAGCGTATCTACGGCGGGACTGTAACGAACCTTCGTGAGCTGACCGCTGTCGAAGAGGAGCAGACGAACGCCCGACGCGAGTTGATGCAGGCGGAAGAGTCTCTAGGTCCGGCTCGACTTGCGGCCGAGGATTCGGAGCGGGCAAAGGAAGATTTGGCGACGACCCTCGCCGAACGGGAGACGACCTGGGCGGAGTCCGCCCCCAAGCTCAGGCGACAATCACGGGCCGCTGCGAAAGAGGTTGCGTTTCTTGAAGAGGAGCGGTCAGAGGCCTCGAAGAACGTGCCGGCCGACGAGTTGACGCTTTATGATCAGTTGCTGTTTCGACGGCACGGTGTGGCGATCGCGAGAGTAGAACGGGGCGTCTGCCTGGCGTGCCACATCACTCTGCCGCTGAAGGAAGCGTCAAGGCTACGACGTTCCGACGCGATCGTGACCTGTGGGAACTGCGGCCGAATCCTCATACCGAGTTAACGAGTGAGGGCCGCCGGATACTACCGGCCTCTTGGTTCTGACGCGCGCTCTGAACAGGCGGATATCTCCGCAATAGATCGTTACTGTCGCGAGGGTTTTCATACCCTTTCTCGCGTCGTCGGCCCGGGAGAGCCGACTTTGCGCGAGGCTGACCAGTACGGCGCTCTTGTCTCCTATCTGGAGGGGCTTGGCCGGGGCGAGGCGCTGGTGGTCATACCAGGTCCGCGGCATCTCTCGAATACGCTTGACGGTCTCGTCGAGCGACTTGTCGAGCTTGATCGGGTTGGCGGCGAGGTTCGCTGTACTGACCCGGATTTGCCGGACCCCCTTCAGAATGGACTGGAATCACTGCCATTCGCCCACCGCCCGCCCGTCCAGCACCGACGTGTTCGGGAATCTCTGATGTCCAAAGCTGCCCGGGGTGAGGTCCTTGGACGCACACCTTACGGTTACGTAGCGGACATTGACGGCACGTTCAAGATCGAGAGCTCTGAGGGTGCGTTGGTCCGTCGGCTGTTTGGTTTATATGTCGGTGAGGCTCATCCAGGCGAGGCGGGCGAAACCGGCGAAGATCCCGGCATAGAGCTGCCGGCAACCGGCCCGGGCCTAAGGCGCATAGCGGGCATCTTCAACAGGGAAGGACTTCGGACCCGATCTGGCAGGCCGTGGACTCCTGTGACACTGTCAGGGATGCTACGTAACCGCGTCTACGCGGGCAGCTACGTTCGCTATGGTATGCGGATCGCCGGTAATCATGACAGGATCGTTGATCGTGATGCATTCAATCGCGCACAGGTGATCATGGCGTCACGTAGCCCGGTGCGGAAGACACGCGTTTTGACCCCCTACCTGCTCAGCGGACTCGCCCGGTGCTGGTCGTGCGGGCAGGGTATGCATGGCCTTGAGAGAAACAGGCGTTGGACGAGGGTAGACGGGAGTACGGCGATGCGATCGTATCGCTACTACGCATGTCCATCGCGTTCCGCCGGTGTGGTGGAAGAGGAGGGAGGTGAGGAAAAGCCCCACCCGGGATGGCGTGAAGCGGATCTGGATCGGGCGACGCTCGACGCGCTGCGGGCCGAACCGATCAAGAGTTTGAGGGCGTCGTTCAGTCCGATTCTGAGCGATACAAGCAACGACAACCTGAGGGCGGCCGAACACCAGTTCATGGAGTCGGTACGTGCCGTGGCGTCGGGTCGTGGCAGTGTGTCAGATCTCGCAACACCCTTGGGTGATCTACAAACAACGCGGAACACGGCTGAGTCAAACCACACCGATCGGGGCGGGGACATTACGTTTGAGGATGCCCTTGGCGCATTCGACACCGCTGACCCCGGAGAGCTTCATGCAACTATCGCTTCGTTCGTGGACAGGGTGATCGTGCATGCTGATTGGGTCGAGCCCGTCTACCGTGGTGGCACGTCGGAATAACCGGTTTTAAGCCCCGTAAGGGGCGCGATGAGAGTGGGATCGGGACGGCTGGCGCTGTACCATCGAGGTTGGCAAGTAGGACGGGCGGTCGCCGTCCCGGTTCGGGTTTTCGGATCGGGAGGGAGGAAAGTCCGGGCACCACCAGGCAGGATGCCCGCTAACGGCGGGGCGGGGAAACCCGACGGACAGTGCCACAGAAACATACCGCCCTTCCGGAAACGGAAGGGTAAGGGTGAAATGGCGAGGTAAGAGCTCACCGCCCGGTCGGTAACGGCCGGGGCAGGGTAAACCCCATCCGGTGCAAGGCCAAATAGGGGGACGCAGGCGTCTGGCCAGTTCCCGGGTTGGCCGCTCGATCCTTTCAGCAATGGGAGGACTAGATGGATGACCGCACAGAGATCGACTGCGGGGAGGAAGGCTAGATCGTAAACCCGCGGCCGGACTTGGACAGAACCCGGCTTACAGTCCGACTTGTCACCATCAGGTCTGCGGATTCAAAGGGATTAGGATCCGCAGGCCTGGCATTTTTTAATCTTGCCGAAGTTATTACGCGGTATCTGAAACCTGCAAGCAGGATAGTTTCGTCATTGGCCAGCGTTGACACTACTACCACTTGACATGCGAGAGTGGACGTGCCGTGCGGCCCGTGATTAATAACGAGTGTGCGCACGAGCGACCCATATTCTCATATTGATGGCGAGTGCATATGAAACCTTCGGTCGTTGTGATCGGAGGCGGGACGGGGAACTTTAGCGTTCTCGCCGGCCTCAAAGACCATGAGATTGACCTAGATTTGACGGCGGTCGTCGCGATGAGCGACAGCGGCGGCAGTTCAGGGCGTCTTCGGGACGAACTCGGGCAACTGCCCCCAGGCGACATTCGTCAGTGCTTGGTGGCCCTCGCCGGGGATGCCGAGCAGGGCGCGATGCTGCGCCAGTTGTTCACGCACCGTTTCTCGATGGGCGAAGGGCTTGAGGGCCACAGCGTAGGCAATCTGCTACTCGCCGCGCTCACGGAGATCACAGGCGCGCACGATCGGGCGATCGAGGCTGCGTCTAAGATACTCAACATCCGCGGGCGTGTGTTGCCCGTCACCCTGACGGATACGCATCTGCACGCCGTTCTGTCTGATGGTCGGGAACTGGAAGAAGAGGCCCTGATAGACACACGTGGCAATGAGGATGGCGCCGAGATAGACCACGTGTTCCTTTCCCCGCTGGCGTACGCATTCCCGCCCGTGCTGGAATCGATCGCGAACGCCGATCTCATCGTGCTGTCTCCTGGAGATCTTTACACGAGCCTCATCCCAAACCTTCTCGCACAGGGCGTCGGTGAGGCGATCAGGTCAACCCGTGCCCGATTGGTTTACGTCATTAACCTGATGACCAAACCGGGTGAGACGGACGGATTTACGGCGGAGCGATTTGTTAGCGAGGTCAATCGTTATATCGGCCACGACTCGAGGATTGACGTCGTTGTGGTGAACTCCGCCGCGTTCAGCGAACGTGTGCAACAGCGATACCTGCAGTTGGGTGCTCGGATCGTTGATTACGATCTTCCCCGGATGAAGGCGCTGGTCCCATGGGTGGTTGAAAGCGATCTAGTGGCGGAGGGTATCTTCGTGCGGCACGATCCAGACAAGCTCGCCAACGCCGTGATGTCCCTGCTCCCCAAAATCGTTCAGAATGAATCTTCCGGCGGGACTCCGGCTGCCGGAGATTAGGGGTCGGGACTCGAATAAAGGTGGCAGGTCTACTTTGGCAGTAGATCGAGCGCCTGATTGGCCATGGACGTACGGCCGTTGTAGCGCGGGTCCGAGATCGCGATGAACGCGTCCCTGATGGCCTCGATATGCACGGGGGCCACCTGTGCCACGGAGAAAGTCATGCGGTTGATGAGCCGTGTGACCCGTTGTGCCGT
>CAUZKS010000219.1:0-4048 GCA_963580625.1 Dehalococcoidia bacterium
GGACGGCGTACAAGATCCACCCGCCGCGGATTCCGGCCTACGACATCGAGGTATGCGCCGCAGTTCGGGAAGTCGCGGGATCGGACTTCACGCTGATGCTGGACTCGATGTGGTCGTATGACTATCCATGGGCGCTACGTGTCGGTAAAGCGATCGAGGAGTTGGACTACTACTGGTACGAAGACCCACTCCCGGAGGACGACCTCGGCGGATACGTAAAGCTGCGGAAGAATCTTGACATCCCTTTGATGGCGACCGAGTACGCCCCCGGTGGAGGCTTCACGGCATTTGCACCGTGGCTTCAGTACGGCGCGACCGACTACCTGCGCGGAGATATCCAAGTGAAGGGCGGTATAACCCCGCTCATCAAGGCTGCGCACATGGCGGAGGCTTTTCACCTGAACTTTGAGATGCACCACGGAGGCAACTCGCTCAACAACATCGCCCAACTCCACGTCATCATGGCGATGAAGAACTGCGAGTTCCTCGAAGTCCTGCTCCCAGACACCGCACAAAAGTATGGCATCTCGGAAGATATCGAGGTCGACTCAAACGGTATGGCGCACGCTTCGGACAAGGTTGGCATTGGCGCCGAGATCGACTTCGCGATGATCGAGAAGATGAAGGCGGCTGAGCTGTCTTAGACTCGTGATCGCCGGACCGGGCGTATTGCCATACGCCCTCCCCTGCACATTTGAATCGTGAGGAATCAACAATGAAAGCCGCACTTTTCTACGGCGAAAAGGACATTCGGATCGAGGACAGGTCCACCCCGGAACCCGGACCGGGGGAAGTCGTGATCGGTATCAAATCGGCCGGCGTATGTGGATCCGATCTGCACAACTACCGCGGCAACCGTCCGTCCACAATCGACGTGCCATGGGAGCAGGGGCATGAGTTGGCGGGTGTTGTCGAGGGGCTTGGAGCAGGTGTCATGAATCTCTCCGTCGGCGACCGCGTAGGCATCGAGGCCGAGCATCTAGTGGGCTGCGGTCATTGCCGGGAATGTCTGCGTGGCGATTATCACATCTGCCCGGATCGCGGCATCGTGCACGGCGCGCGCCACAGCAGCCACGGCTTCTCCAGTCACGACGTGACGCTGGCAAGCAACTGCTTCCACTTGCCCGACCATGTGTCGTTCGATGAAGCTGCCCTCCTCGACTGCTATGCATGTGGCGTGCACGCAGTGAATCGGACACCCGTGCCGGTGGACGGGAGTGTTGTCATTGTTGGCGCCGGTGCCATCGCGCTCACGCTGGGCCAGATCGCTAAAGCCTACGGCGCAGGCCACATCATAATGATCGGAACACGTCCTGGACCTCTTCAGACTGCTATCGATGTTGGAGCGGCCGACGAAATAATCGTTAACGCTGAGGAAGATCCAGTTCAGGGCGTAATTGATCGAACCCAGGGTGAGGGCGCAGAGGTCGTGTTCGAGACTGTAGGCGGCGAGTCACAACTGATCACACAATGCATGGCCATGACGCGCCGGGGTGGCAATGTGAGTGTGGTCGGATTATTCACGCAGGCACAAACGTTGGACTCTCAAGCACAAGGAATGGCGAAGGAACTCGTACTAACTTGGTCCAACAGCTATTCAAGTTGGCAAGGTATTTCGGAGTACCAGACTGCCCTTGACCTGCTGGCATCCGACAGACTCATTGCCGGTCCAATAATCACGCACAGATTCCCTCAGTCGAAGATCGCAGACGCGTTCGAGGCAGCTGACCGTAAAAGCAAGTCCGGTGCTATCCGCGTAGTGATTAACCACTGAAGAAGAACGTATTCAACAGATCCAGCCTTCTCAGGATCTAGCGAGGGCATCAACGTAAGGAGCATTACCCTATGGCGCGGACCCTCTCTGTCAACAAACAAAGGATCTCCACGCGCACGAAACAGGGCATGCTTGGGGCTGTGGATATCCCATGGAATGCGGACTGGACGCTGGATGAAGTGTCCTTCAGAAGGTTGCTTGCTCGACTATCCACCCTTGGCGCCCACCAGTTATACGTAATGGGAACAGCCGGCGAGGGTTATGCAATGAGCAACGATCGCTTCAAGCATGTCGTTGACGTTTTCGTAGACTCTATGCGCAACACCGGGATCGGCATGCAGGTCGGAGTGATTTCGCTGGCCACAGAAGAGGTAATAGACCGCATCGGGTATGCCCATGATCTCGGCGTGCGATCGTTCCAAATATCGCTACCTTCGTGGCAGGCTGTTAGCGACACAGAAATGATGAACTTTTTCAAAACGGTCTGCGGTGTCTATCCTGACTCCGAGTTCCTGCACTACAACCTGGTGAGAGCTAAAAGAATCCTAGATGGTGATGACTACCGGATGATCCTTGATAAGGTTCCCAATCTGGTCGCTGCGAAACAGGGCTCAACCGACATGGCGCTTATCAGAAGTTGGATGCAGAAAGCGCCAGACATGCAACACTTCATGCTGCAGGCGACCTACGGATACGCGTCACAGTTTGGCGAATGCTCGTTGCTGTGCGCCATGCAGGGGGTCTATCCGGATCTGACCAAAGAGTACTTTGCCGCGGGATCTAATGGCGACGTGGCCCGCACTCTGGAGATTGCCGAAACATTCAACCGCCACCATGATGGTCTCTTCGGACACTTAAACCGTAAGATGATCGATGGTGCATACGACAAACTTCTTGTCTGGCTGACAGATCAGTCGTTCCCACGGAGATTGCTCCCGCCATACGAGGGTTTTTCAGACGCCGAAGCCGCTCTAAGCCTGCAGTACTACCGACGTAGCATCTCCTGATTACCACCAATTAATTAGACAATCGCCGGTTGTCGAACGAATGATGAGGAATATCGATGACCCTATTTCGGATAATGCTCAATCGTCACTCGGCCTTCTACTCCCCACTACTAGGAACTGTCGCAGGTGGATTCCTTTCGGAAGAAGGATTAGACCCGCATTACGGCGGAGAGGTCCCACCAGGAAAATCATCACCGGAAATGCTAGCTACCGGGGAGCTTGAAGTTTGTCAGGGCGCAGTGTCGGCGAGCTGGAGTTATCTCGAACAAGGGAAGGCCCCACCAATAGTGCATTTTGCACAGATCAATGAACGCGACGGGTTTTTTATTGCTGCCCGTGAGCCAGATCCGAACTTCACATGGAACAAGCTAGCAGGTGCAGACGTTCTCGCCGACCACGGTGGTCAACCGTTGGCGATGTTCAAGTGGGGCGTCCACAAGATGGGCGTTGATTACGACTCGCTGAATGCCATAAATGCCGGGTCAACGGGAGAGATAGACGCCGCCTTCCGATCCGGAAAAGGGCAATACGTTCACCAGCAGGGACCCGCACCACAGCAACTCGAGGCTGACGGCCTGGGCCATGTCGTTGCATCTGTGGGTGAGGCTGTTGGGCCGGTTGCGTTCTCAAGCATCCAGGGAACTCGGGAGTTCGTTGCTTCCGACCTCGCCAACGCGTTCATCCGAGCATACAAAAAGTCGCGTCAGTGGGTGAACGACGCTCCCGCTGAAGAAATCGCAGACAAAGAGGCCGAGTTCTTTCCGGGAATAGACCAGTCAGTGTTAGCCCACACCATCCGGTTCTACCAGGGCCTCGGCTGCTGGAACCCGGCGGTGGAAATATCGCGCAGCAGCTACGAGACGGCGCTAGATGTGTTCCTTCACAGCAATTTGATCACCAAACGCCACAGTTACGACGACGTAGTTGTCGCGCCGCCAGCTGGGTAACAGGAACGCCTCTCCTAAAATGTGAGGGGGCCCTCACCCTTTGAAACACTTGCCCCCGTTCACCAGGAGAGGGGGCAAAAAGGACCGTTAATGGCATTCGCCGCCCTACCAATCACCGAAGTCGATTCACACCGCAAGGCAGTCACAACCAACAGTCTTGAATACTCGTACCTTGAGTACGGTTCACCCGACAATCCACCGGTGATCCTCTTGCACGGCATCTGGAGCACCGGCGCTGTATGGCATGACACCGCGATGGCACTTGCGGAGACGCACCACGTGCGATCGGTCGATTTCCGGGGGCGATCCCAGACCGAGTG
>CAUZKS010000220.1:0-4034 GCA_963580625.1 Dehalococcoidia bacterium
GACGGTATAGAGGGTCTCTACATCTGCACCGGCTTCAGTGGCCACGGCTTCAAACTCGCTCCCGCGGTCGGAAACGTGATGGCCGAGCTGATGCTTGATGGTGCTGCCTCCACCGTGAACATCAGGTCGCTCAAGATGGATCGATTCGAACGTGGCGAAATGAACACCACATCGTACGACTTCAAGGTGATCGCGTAACAGGTGGAGCCAAGAGCCTCTCCCCCGGCGGTTGAGGGCTGGGATGAGGAAGAACGCTACTCGCTCAACCGGCTCTTGCTGCACATCAAGCGTGTCCCGAGGCCCCCGAAGGACCGGCGGTCCGGGTATCCGTCCCTACGCAATGACGGTTGAACAATCACGTTAATCCAACCGCAATCGGGTCGCACCAAACCGAACCCTGATGCCGTCCAGCCACTCAGCGTACCGGTCGCCCTTTTTCGTGCTATTTACGCTGGTCCACCAGTAAAACCCGAGGTTCTTCATCCGGGCGAACAGCGGTAGTTCTTCGACCCATGTATCGGGAAACTGCCGAACCCCACGATAGCCAGCTAGGAACGCGTCAAAAAGGGGGCCGAAGCGATCCGCGGGCAGTTGAGCGAACTCCAGAAACGGCCGCATTACGTCAGACGCATACCAGTGATAAACAGGCTCATCGAAGTCGATGATCCGAACCTGCTCACCGTCCCACATCGCGTTCTCCGTGCGGATATCGGTATGTGTCAGCCCGTACACATCCGAAGTTTCTGGCAGTGAAACCAGCCAGGGGGTGAGCTGCTCGTACTCGCGCCAGACCGGTTCACTGTCCTCCGGTTCCATGCCGTCGCGCGTCTGTTGCCACAGGTCTTTCCAAGTCAGATACGTAAGTTCAGGAGAAGGCACGAACGACTCGGCAGCCCGGTGCATTTTGCCTAATGCGACGCCCCAGGCCAGAAACTCCGCAACGGTCGGGTCATCAAGCGATATAACCCGCCCTGGCGCCTCATCGGTCACCCAACCAAGGAAGACATCGCCCCCTTCCCGCCACTCCTCGATCAGTCTTCCATTCCGGGATAAGATCGGTACACAAACGTCTGCACCGTTGCTCGCTAAATGCTGCAAATACTCCGCCGCGGCCCGTTGTTCTAGCATCGATCGGTTGGCGGCGGCGCACACCTTCAGAAACATGCCACGACCACACACCTCGAACCGGTAGACGATGTTGATCCTGTCGTTCACCAGCCTGAGAGAGCCAGGATCGGCGTCCCAGAGTACGGCGAACTCCCGGCCTGAGCGCTCGCGATCTAGCCCTGCGTTTCGATCAGACCAGGAGTTCATGACTTTATTAAGGCTTGGGGCTTTCGAGAAGAACCGTAGCGCCCATCCCGATGTACTTGTCCCGCAGGTTCCAGTCGTAGTTGCGGATCATGAGCTTAGTGTCCGTACCCTCAAGCACCTTGGCCGCATATTCCACACAAGCATCGTCTGACACCGATAGCGGGTGGTTGGTATTCGCCTCGCGGTCAAACGTCAGATCGGCCGGTCCCCATGAAATCAGGTCCACACCCGAACGAATGAGTCGAGGGATGTTGGAGATCGCCTGAATCGACTCGACCTGCAGCATCAGGACGCCGTAATTGTTCCAGAACTCGGCGTAGTCAAGCCGCTCCGGGTTCTCGGCGATCCCCACACGCGGTGCGCCACCCCAGCTACGGCGACCAAACTGCCGGTAGTAGAAGTAGTCAACGGCTTCCTGCGCAGTCGCCTCTGTCTCGGTTTGCGGAACCTCGATCAAGCTCGGGCCAAGATCCAGCCAGTTTCCGATCTGCCAGGTGTAGTTCGTGTTCTTAATCCGGAAATGAACCGGGATACTCAGGTCCTGCGCGGCCTGACAGACAGCCACCAGATCAGTCTCGTTCAGCGGATTGTGTTGGCTGTCGACCGAGATGTAGTTGTACTGGTCGTCTTTGCCATAGATGTCTTCAATCTGGGACTTGGTGGCATTGTATGGGACCTGCACCCCGATTGTAGTTTGGCCGCGCCTGATTCGTTCCTTGAGATTCTCTTCGCCCGCCATATGGCCTCCCGAACTGATGTAGGTTGCCTAAAATTCTTTCGTGGACGCCAAGATACGCCTGAGCAGACACGGATGCCACGACCGTTGCATCACCACACTCTCTCACCAGCGGCGACGCCTCGTCGCACTGCCATTCTGAGTCCGGCGCGAAGAATGACAGGACAGACCGATTCGCAAATCCAAGCATCACACCGCAGGGGCGAATTACTAACCGCCCTCGGGCCGATACCAATCGACCACTACGATCGTCTCCACATCAGAGCCATCCAAACGAAACGACACACATTGAGCGACGACCTACAGCTGGTAGAACTTCACTGCGTTATCGTGGAAAAGCCTCCTCCGATCCTCGTCCGACATCCCGCTTGTGATCTCGTCGTACGCCGACCATATGGCCGTGTAGTCGCTCGTCAGACTGTCCACAGGAAAGTTGGAGGCGAACATGCAATGATCTACGCCAAAGATTTCGATCGTCCTTTCCACGTAAGGGCGAATATCCTCAACGGTCCATCCCGGCGTCGCCATCCCAAGTGCAGATATCTTGACCGAGACATTGCCTGTGGCAGCAAGCGACCGCATCCCGACATCCCATTGCCTCCGGCTGGCGGCGTTGTTCGCGTACGGCATCCCCGTGTGATTGAGGATCACAGGCACCTCGGGAACATCGGAAGCGAGCCGGGCCGCCATCTCGAGCTGCCACGGCCATACCTGCAGATCGAACGACGCCTCGAACTTCGCCAGCAAGCGGTAACCGTCCCGCCAAGCAGGGTCGTCCATTGCGTCGCCGCGGTCGATAAAATTCAACCCGGGATTATCCTGCGAGTGGTTCAGCATCTGACGAACGCCCCGAAAGTTGGCGTGCGCTGCGTGTCGTTGCAACACGTCCTCGACATTGGATGAAAAGAAATCTGTGTACCCGATAATCGCCGAGACTAGGCCGTTTGACTCAGGTGAATCCGCGACCCCCTGTAACCACGCCGTCTCGCCAACAGGATCGCTATCGTGATCCCACTCGGCCTGCACGTGGACCGACTTGACCAGCTCGTACGACCCGACAGATGCATCAGCGATCAGGTCTTTGACCAGGTAGGTCCGCCGAATTTTTGAGTATTCACCTGCAAAGTGATCGATCGGCGTCTGAAGCCACGGGTAGCTGTTGTTTTCCAGATCCCACAGATGGTGATGCGTATCGATAATCTTCATCCGGTCTCCTAAGGGAGAACTTGGCGGGTGCCAGCACCCACATCAGGCCTGTCAACAAAAATCTCAGGACCGTTAATGCGGTTGTCGTTGATGTAGTCCCAGTTGAAATCAAAGCCCAGTCCGGGTCCATCTGGAAGGTGCACAAAACCGTGTTCATCCATCGGGTCACATGGCGTGTTCAGGTACAGGGGCGGCACGTCGTAGTCCACACCGGGATATAACAGCCCGCGCTCGAAGAACTCACAGGTTTCCTCCGTTGTTGCCCCGAGAATGGCAGCGTTTCCGTGCCCACCGACATGCATCTCGCACGGCACGCCAAACGATTCGTACATATCGACGGCCTTCTTACAAGCCGTGATGCCGCCAAAGTTAACGTCAATACGCCCGATATCCGATGCCTTCTGGAGCAACCACTCCGCCCGGCTGTAGTGCATACCGTCGGTCAACTCCGGAGAGCACACCGGAATGTCCAGTTCCTGGCACAGGCGGCGATAAGGCTCCGTCCGTCGCTCGTCCATTGGGTGCTCGTAAAAGTAAAAGCCAAGCCGTTCCAGCTCACGACCCACGTACACCGCCTCCTGGTAGGAGTAAACGCCCCAAGGGTCATGCATCAGCATCATGTCCGGACCAACCGCGTCCCGCACAGCCTCGCAAATCTCGACATCCTCACGCGGCGAGGCGGGCTTTCCGGGAGTTGGCGTCATCGTCCTGGGGTCCATGAAGATGTAAGCGTGGACCTTGAACGCCTGATAGCCGCGTATTTTGCATGCCCGTGCCA
>CAUZKS010000221.1:0-4031 GCA_963580625.1 Dehalococcoidia bacterium
TCTTCATCCCAGCAGGAAGAGTTACGAACGCCACGGAATCGATTGCTGCTCGCCGCAATGTGAGACTCCAGGACGGCGGTGACCGCGTCGCCGGCTGACAAATCGGCGTAGCTGACAATTCCGGCCGCGACCTTTGTGTCGCCGTATCCGCCACTTGCACTCATTGCCGCCAGACCCTGCACAAACTCCGTCTCGCCAATAGGGCGTGACAGCTCAGGTCCGTCTGCTCGATACATCGAGCTGCACTCGATGAAGACGGTCTCCTTGATGTTGTGACCGCCCCCGGTGTCTTCCAGCAACTCGTCCAGTAGATATCGATTCTGAGGTTCTGGCCGGTCCCAGAAGTGATGATGTGGGTCGCAAATAGGCAGATCCGGGTCGATCACTTCTTCAGTCGTCAGCGCCAACCAGGCGTCGAGTTCACTGGGCACGTTTACTCCTGATTACTGGAGGATTTTGTATCATTCAGACTGGACTCACGGAACATATGTTCAAACGTAGGGTTTGGCGGCGGACCGGCCTTGGGTGAATTGCCGTATGTCTAAACGAAATCAACTACGGCAATTATTGAATCGGACCCCCGTAATCTCTGGAAAGGTCAGTCCTTGATGCCCCGCTTGAGCAGTTCCTCGTTCAGCGTCACGCCAAAGCCAGGCTTCTGCGGGACGATCATGCGGCCTTCTGCGTTGATCTGACTGGTGTCTTCGAACAACCCGAACGACCAGTCCATGTACTCGACCAGTGTGCAGTTGGAAACCGACGCCCCGATGTGGACGGCGATCTCCGGGGAAAGATGCGTGACCACAGGCCGGAACGCTGCGTCGCACACAGCGGCGGCTTTCAAGAAGCCGTCGATTCCGCCGACGTGGTGGGCGTCGATCATCGCAATGTCCACCGCGCCCTGCTTCACAACATCCAAGAATAGTCGCCAGTCCCACAGGTTTTCGCCGTGGGTGATGGCGATGTTGAGCGCATCGACAAGATGCCGATAACCGACAAAGTCGTGCCGGTTGATCGGGTCCTCGAGCCAGTGCACGCGGAACTCTTCCAGATAAGGCGCAACCTCCATTGTCCGTGCCACGTCCCAGCCCTGGTTGATGTCCACGGCGATCGGGTAGTCGGGGCCGACTGCTTCCCGAACGACCTTCGCCCGTTCCCGTTCGTCCAGTGCAGCGTCGTTCGCGCCGACTCGGAACTTGAGCATCTTGAAACCGTCCGCCTTCACCTCGGCTGCGCCGGTCGCCAGATCATCCAGCGACCAGTCGCGCCACAACTTGTGGCTGGCGTACGTCGGCACCGACTCGGTGTGTAGCCCGCCGAGGATCTTGTATACCGGCTGGCCAAGCGCCTTCCCTGCAATGTCATACAAAGCAAAATTAATGACCGCAGACACCCACTCGTTCAGCCCGCCGCCGGTCCATTGCGTTGCGTGGTTGATGCGATTCTGAATCTCGTTGCGCATGAACGGGTCCATGCCCTGGATCATCGTCGCAACGTCGTCGATTGCCGAGCCGAGCGCCGGCAGCATCGTGTGGGAGTGCGCGTAGGCCCAGCCCAGTCCTTCAATGCCGTCGTCCGTCCTGAGCTTCAGGACGACGTGCCGCATCTCGGACGTTCGAAATCCGCTTCCGGAAACAAATGGCCTGGGAAGGGGCACATCCACCCACACGATTTCATGAGAGACGATTTTCAAGAGATAACTCTCCGCCTGATTACAGGGCTGTATTCGATCGATGAGGTAGGGACTAAACGTCCATCCGGTTCGATTTCACCAGGTCTTCATTCAGCGTCACGCCAAGACCCGGCTCTTGCGGAACGATCAGCTCGCCTTCTGCGTTGATGTCCATCGGCTTCTCCCAGAGGTTGAACGACCACGGCATGAACTCCACGGTTTTCACGCCGTTGATTCCGGCTGCAAGGTGGACGGCGATCTCCGGGCTCAGGTGGGTCACGAACGGCCGGAATGCGCTTGTGGCGATGTCCGCAGCGCGCTTCCATGCGTCGATGCCGCCGACGTGATGGGCGTCGATCATGAAGATGTCGGCCGCACGGTGATCGGCGATGGGTCCGAACGGTTCGAAACCGTAGTTGTACTCGCCGTGTGTGATAGCGATGTCCGTGGCGTTAACGAGCTGGGAATAGCCCTGCACGTCCCGGTAGTCGATCGGGTCTTCCAGCCAGTAGACGTTCTGCGCCTCGAAGTGACGTGCGCCTTCCATGGCGCGTGGAATGTCCCAGCCCTGGTTGATGTCCACCATGATCGTGATGTCATCGCCAACGGCGTTTCGCATCACGCGGGCACGCTCGGCTTCGTCAGACATACGGGCCTCCGCCCCACAACGGAACTTCATGGAGGTGAAGCCGCGTTCAACCAACTCCCCGGCTGTCTTGTCCAGCGCATCTAAGTCGTAGTCACGCCACAGCCAACCGCTTGCGTATGTGGTCACGGATTCAGCATGTGCGCCTCCGAGCAGCTTCCATACCGGCTGCCCTAGCGCCTTACCCGTGATGTCCCAGACAGCGAAGTTAATCACGGCCCTGACGTAGTGGGACATGCCGGGCCCGGAGCCTGATGTTGCGGCGTCGACAATTCCGTCGATACGTTCACGCAGCATCGGGTCTTCGCCGTGCAGCAGTTCGGCAACGCCGTCCAACGCTTTGGCGAGTGCCGGACCCATCGGACCGAACATGAACGCCCATCCGATGCCCTCGATGCCATCGTCGGTACGCAACCTCAAGATCGTGTGCGGGGACTCGGTACGCCCCATCAGAGCGGCCTCCATAGGGACGTTGACGACAATCACTTCATGGGACGTAATCTTCAAGGCGATTTCTCCTGTGCCGGTTAACTACGGCGGGGGTGTCGATTCAGGTGGTGGTCTGGGCTCAGTAAAGTGACGAGTTCTTCAAACAGTCGGATGAACATCTCGCGTATGGGCGTAAGATTCTGCCGGATATTACTCCCACTCGGTGGCGAAGCGGGGATAAACATCCTCAACTATCGTTCATATTTCACGGGATACGCGCGTGTGCGAGCAAAGATAATCAAACGGCCAGTTACCTGTTGAGCGGCGAGATATCAGGACTTTCTGAACTTCGTGGCGGTTCTGGACAGGGGACCGGGTATCAGGTTGTAGCACTTGATATCGATGGCACGATCGTCGGCCCTGACCTTGTGCTTTCGCCGCGGCTGCGGGCTGCTGTTGCCGCGACACAAGCCGTAGGGGCGACGGTCTTGATCGCGACCGGTCGAATACTCGGTTCGGCGCTGGTGTTTGCACGAGCGCTCAAGACGAACGGTCCGCTGGTCTGCTATCAGGGCGCAGTGACGGCTGATCCATCCTCCGGGCAGGTGCTCCGGCACGCCCGTATAGATGCGGAGTTGGCGGGGGAAGCGCTCGGGTTACTGGACGGCGGCAGCGGGCAGGTGAGCATGCTGCTGGACGATCACATATATGTGGAAGAACGATCCGAATGGGCAGAGGGCTACGCGCTGCGTATGGAGCAAGTTCTGCATGTGGTCGACTCTCTTGGTGACGTAGACGTATCTGATGGCGGACCGACCTTGATTCTGACGGTCGATGAACCAGGGCGGACCGGCCTTCGGGCTGAACGTCTGACGCGTCATTTCGGTGATCGCGCTCTGGTTACTCACTCACTTCCTCATTTTTGCGAGGTCGCCAGCCCTGACGCTGGCAAGTTGAAAGCGTTGACCGCAGTGCTTGATGGACTCGGCGCAACGCCGGATCAGGTCGTCGCATTCGGCGACGGGGTGGGCGATGTCGAGATGCTGGGATGGGCCGGACTTGGGATTGCAGTCGGCGACGCGCACCCGGCCGCAAGGAAATCAGCGGATACTCTGATCCCCGGACCCGGCGCCGACGGGGTGGCGCAGGCGCTTGAACAGTTGCTGAGCCGCAATCTGCTCTCGGGTTAACCAGTGGAAACTATTTTGAGTGATCGACGAATTGAACATCACCAGAACGAATGGAATTTTAAGGACTGAGGCCCGAATGACGCTCGAAACGAGA
>CAUZKS010000222.1:0-4025 GCA_963580625.1 Dehalococcoidia bacterium
TTAAGGACAGTTGAGCCCGGATTCGGCTTTAACAGCCCGTCATCGGTGTGGTGACGAGCCTTGTGACGTCGGGGACTAAACCCGGCGCTTTTTCGGTGGCCGGCACCCGTTGTGGGGCACCGGTGTTACGTCTTTGATACTTGTGATTCGCAGACCCGTGGCCTGGAGGGATCGGATCGCCGCTTCACGGCCGGATCCGGGGCCTTTGATCATAACGTCCACGGTACGAAGACCGTGGTCCATCGCCTTTCGTGCGGCGGCTTCTCCGGCGCGCTGCGCGGCGAAGGCCGTTCCTTTGCGCGATCCGCGGAACCCTACGGTTCCGGCGCTCGCCCAGGACAGCACATCGCCGTTTGGCTCTGTAAGGGTCACGATTGTGTTGTTAAACGTGGCGGAGACGAACGCGTGCCCCTGCGGGACAAACTTCCTCTCACGACGTCGTGTACGAACTCTTCTCGGCATTCTTTGTTTCGACTCCGCCTCCGGGCGGGTTAATCACTGGCCTGTGCCATCCACAGTTTGCGATGGCGTTTTGACATCTGGATATCCGGCTCGGAATGGCCGGGTTATGACAAGTGGCCTAGTGGCCGACCTTCTTCTTGTTAGCAATTGCACGCCTGCGACCGCGCTTGGTCCTGGCATTGGTCTTTGTGCGCTGCCCACGTGCGGGCAGGCCGCGACGGTGGCGCAGACCACGGTAACTTCCAATGTCGATTAAACGGCGGACGTTCGTCTGGACCTCTCGCCTGAGGTCTCCTTCAATGATTGCTCCGCTACGGTCAAGAGCGCCACGGAGCCGGTTGAGCTCCTCTTCGCTGAGCTCACGGACACGTGGGTTTCCGGGAAGCGCTGCTTCCTCCACGACGCGTTTGGCCACGGAGGGACCTACGCCGTAAACGGCCTGAATTGAAATATCAACCCGTTTGTTGTCCGGTATGTTCACTCCAGCGACCAGCGCCATATGCGATGTTCCTTAATATCCTGAAACTTTTGAAATCCCGGTACAGTCGGCCCTGGGTGACTAACCCTGGCGTTGCTTGTGCCGTCCATTGCTGCACAGCACGCGAACGACGCCCTTTCGTCGGATCACCTTGCAGTTGGCGCACCGAGGTTTAACAGATGCTCTTACTTTCATATCTCTAAATCCCGCCCCTGACGGTTAACTACAGACCGGTTTACTTGAACCGGTAGGTGATCCGGCCACGGGTGAGGTCGTAAGGAGAGAGCTCCACCAGCACTTTGTCGCCCGGGAGAACCCGGATGAAGTTCAACCGGATCTTTCCAGATGCGTGTGCCAGTACTTTGTGCCCGGTCGGGAGCTCCACGCGGAAGTTCGCGTTGGGAAGCGCCTCTGTGACCGTGCCCTCTACTTCGATGCCTTCCTTCTTAGCCAAATTTTCTCCGTTTCCAGTAAACCGTTTAAAGGACCGTCAAAACTTCAGGACCTTCTGGTGTTATCGCCAGGGTGTGTTCGAAATGCGCCGATAGTTTTCTGTCTGCCGTTACGACCGTCCAGCCATCGCCGAGGCTCTCAGTCCTCCACGTGCCCAGATTTACCATCGGCTCTATACAGATGACCATCCCCTCACGAAGTTGCGGCCCCTGCCCGCCAACTCCCACGTTTGGGATTTGCGGCGCTTCATGCAACCGACGGCCTATTCCGTGTCCCGTGTACTCCCTGACTAGTTCAAATCCAAGAGGCCTTACATACCCTTCCACTGCGGCGGAGATGTCTCCGACCCTGGCGCCTGGTATGGCCGCCAGAATTCCCTGTTCCAGTGCCCGCCGAGTTACCTCAACGAGTTCCTTCTTTCCTTCATCCCCGTCCCCGGCTATCAGCGTTACCGCTGAGTCCCCGTGGAAGCCATCGACGACAGCGCCGATGTCCAACTTCACCAGATCACCGTCTTGGATCACCCGGTTGCCCGGGATCCCGTGGACTATCTCCTCGTTCAAGGAGGTACAGATCACACCCGGGAACGGAATCGCTCCCGGGATTGGTGCGTAGCCTAGAAAGGACGGCTCGGCGCCTCTATCCGAGATGACCTTCCGGGCTTCTTGATCCAGATGACCCGTAGTCATTCCGGGTTCCAGTATCGTTATGAGCCGTTCCCTGACCGCCGCGACAACCCTCCCGGCAGCACGCATCGAATCCAGTTCACGGGCGGACTTAATAGTCGGTACCCGAAACATTGGATCCGATTCTGAGCCGAGATTTGTGCCGTGGTTCAAGAAAGCTCCTGAAGATTATAGCTGATGCCTGATTTTGCCGCACGTGCCGGATGGGATTGCGCGCAAGCTAGCCGACCGCAGCGGCCAGGTCTTCCTGTACGGCGTAGATCGACTGTTCTCCATCGACCTCCACCAGATTGCCAGCTTCTCGATAATGATCGAGTACGGGCGTCGTTTGTGTTGCGTATACCTTCAGACGGTTTCGTACCGCTTCAGGCTTGTCGTCCTCTCGCCGGACCAGATCGCTGCCGCAGTCATCACACTTATCGGCGTTCTGCGGTTTATTAAAAGTATCGTGGTACGGGCGCTGGCAATCGGGGCAGGTAGCGCGCCCCGCAAGACGGCGGACCAGCTCCTCCTCCGAGACCTTAAAAAAGATTGATCGGTCCACGCTCGTGTTGTCCGTAACGAGCGCCTCTTCGAGGGCCCCCGCTTGCGCGACTGTGCGCGGGAAACCGTCTAACAGGATCCCATCGGAATCAGGACTTTCTAGCCGGCCCTTGATCATGCCAATCATCACATCGTCCGGGACCAGGTCGCCGCGATCCATGAACGCTTTGGCGGCCAAGCCCAGTTCTGTAGCGGCGGCCACTTCTGCGCGAAGTAGATCACCTGTCGCCAGGTGGGTCAGGTTATTGTTTTGTGCGAGAATTTTGGCCTGTGTGCCCTTGCCTGCTCCGGGCGCGCCAAGAAATACGATGAGCAACGAGTAAGTTTGCCTCTGTGCCTTTAACCGGTGATCGGATCGGGTTGATTTAGCGGATGAAACCTTCGTAATTACGCATCAGCAACTGGGCTTCAAGCTGCCTCATCGTGTCGAGCGCCACGCCGACCATGATCAAAAGACTGGTTGCGCTGACGATGCTCGTGGATGCGGCAACGCTCGTTATCTGGCCGGATAGGTACGGCATGATGGCGATGAATCCGAGGAATAACGCACCTCCCCACGTGATACGGAAGATCACGCGCATGAGGTAGTCGTGCGTCGGTTTACCGGGTCTGATCCCGGGCACAAAGCCGCCGTTTTTCTGCAGGTTTTCCGCCAAGTTCTGCTGGTTGAACGTGACGAGGGCATAGAAGAATGTGAACACCACTACTAGCACGAACACCATGATCCAGTAGAACAGGCTCGTGGGACTCATAGCGTTCGTAAAGAACTGCGATATGTTCGCCACAAAGCTGTCGCTCGCCGGGTCCGCAAAATAACTGGCGAGGGTCGGCGGAAGGATCAAAATTGAGAACGCGAAGATCAACGGAATCATGCCCGCCGAGTTGACACGTAACGGTATATGGGTAGCGCCAGCCTGCCGATACATACGGCCACCGCGGAAGATATTACGTCCGTATTGGACCGGGACTCTACGTTGAGCCTCGTTAAACACCACGATGAAATAGATCATCGCCAGCGTTATACCGCCCAGCATTAATAACTGGAATCCCTGATCTCTGATGAGCGCGCCCTGACCTATGATCTGTGGCAGCGTAGACACGATTCCTGCGAAAATAATCAGCGAGATTCCGTTGCCGATGCCCTTCTCGGTGATTAATTCACCAAGCCAAACTAAGAACATAGTTCCGGCCACGAACGCGCTCAAGATCGCAAGCGTCCCGAGCAGCTCCCCGCTGCCAAGGCCGATGCCTGAAATAGCCCCGCCATGGATCCCGCCGAGCCCGCCGCTCTGCAGCAGGTTCAACTGGCCGTAACCTTGAAGGATGGCGATGGGGACTGTCAGATAATGCGTGAGCTGGTTGATCTTCTGGCGGCCATATTGCCCCTCAGCCGACAGCTCTTT
>CAUZKS010000223.1:0-3992 GCA_963580625.1 Dehalococcoidia bacterium
TGGGGACATGGGACACGCCGTTGGACAGGCGCTACGTGAGAGCGGGTTTGAGGTCATCAGCTGCCTCAACGGGAGGAGCGAGCACTCCCGCAACTTGGCCAAAGTCGCCGGAATTCGGGACGTCGGCAACCTCGAGTTGATGGTCTCAGAGGCCGACATCATCCTCTCCATCATGCCGCCGTCTGCGGCCGAGGGCTTCGGCAACGACATCGCAGCCGCCATCAAGGCGTCCGGGTCGACCCCCATGTTCGTTGAGTGCAACGCCATTGCACCAGATACCACACGCCGTATCGGCGCATCCATCCACGCTGCCGGCGCGCCCTACACAGATGCGGGGATCATCGGCAGCGCGCCAGGACGGCCCGGCTCCCCGCCCCGTTTCTACGCTAGCGGTCCGGACCTTGGTCCACTGTTGGAGCTGGACGGAAAAGGCATCAAGGTGATGCCCGTTGGCGATGAGATAGGGCGTGCTACCTCCGTCAAGATGTGCTATGCCGGAATGACGAAAGGCATGACTACACTCTTGACCGCGGTCGCCATTGCTGCGGAGTCGCTTGGGATCACCGAAGAACTTGGAGCGGAACTTGCATCAAGCCAGGCGGCTGCGTACGACGGCATGAAGCGCGCCGTGCCCCGACTTCCTCTTGACTCGGGACGCTGGATTGGCGAGATGGAGGAAATCGCTGCCACGTTTGCTTCGGCCGGCGTGACCGATAAATTTCATCAGGCTGCTCGTGACATATTCCTGCTGCTGGACAACACACCGTTCGCTAGCGAAACCCGGCAGACCTTCGACACCACACGGACGCTTGAAGACTCCGTGAAGGTGTACGTAGAGCATCTGGGCCAGGGTTAGCTAGCTGAAAGAAAGAACAGACCAGTGCCGCCTGCAGAGGCATTGATCGGCCACACTGGCCGTGATTCACGTGCCTGCGTTGATATGATCTCCGCCTGCCACATGGCACGAATGCGGTTATCAGACGGAGATACACATGGCTGGCAACGATTTCCTCGTATTCATTGGCGCGTACACACGACGCGAAGGCCTCGGTATCGGGGTCGCCCGCTTTGACGCCGATACGGGAATGCTGACCACGCCAGAGCTCGCCGCGGAACTGGCGAATCCGTCCTTTGTTGCACTCGACCCATCGTTATCCCAACTCTACGTCGTCACCGAGATAGACGACTACAAGGGAAACGTTAGCGGCGCGCTCAGCTCGTTTGCGGTCGATCGCACCTCCGGAGAATTGACCTTCCTCAATCGCCAGCCGACAAACGGCCCGGGTCCGTGCTTTGTCAACGTTGACGCGAGGGGCCAGAACGCCGTGGTTGCCAACTACAACGGCGGAAGTGTCGTCGTTTTCCCGATCAACGATGACGGGAGCCTGAAACCGCCGTCCGATTTCGTTCAGCATGAGGGCGCCGCCGGTGTGGTTTCGGACCGACAGGAAGGTCCCCATGCGCACTCGGTAAATCTGGATCTGGAGACCAGCCGTGTTTACGTCAACGATCTCGGGTTGGACCGTATCAAGTCGTACGAGCTGGATTCGTCTACGGGGAAGCTGACTCCGGCAGGACTTGATGTGGAGCTTCACCCGGGCGCAGGGCCACGCCATTTCGATTTCCACCCGGACGGTAAGCACGCGTACGCCATAAACGAGTTAGATAACACGATTACTACTATGGACTACGATCGCCCCTCGGGGCGACTCACGGCGGTTCAGACCGTTTCGGCGCTGCCAGAGGGTTGGGCCGGAAGGTCCAGTTGCGCCGACCTCCATATCTCGCCTAACGGTCGTTTTATCTACGGATCCAACCGCGGCCATGACAGCATCGTGATTTACGCGATAGACGCTACTACAGGCTGGTTGGAGTATGTCGGCCATGAATCTACCGGCGGTAACAGCCCTCGAAACTTCGCCATCGAACCATCGGGCTGTTATCTGCTTGTGGCGAACCAGGACACCGACAACATAATCGTGTTCGAGATAGACAGGGATTCCGGCAAATTGACCGCCACCGGTACAGAGGTGTCGGTATCTATGCCGGTATGTCTCAAGTTGGTACCTACGGCCTAGTATGCCGCTACGACAACCGACTTCCGGTTTCGAGGAATTGGGGAATTCGGGTTCGAGTTCGGTACCCACATGCGACTCAAACGGATAGCTCTCACTCCCGGCCGGGATGCCGCCCATAAGCGCGGTCGCGTCCCTGCATGCCGTCCCAACTCCAGCGCGCCCACAATTCATACTCCTGGAACTTCATGGCGTCCAGGAACAGGACGAGCGCCAGAGTGATTGTCGCCAGTATCTCGAGCAGGGGACTTTCTGTTTCTGTACGGAAGGACAGCAGATCGATTCTGCCCTCGCCGATCAGTATCTAGAGCCGAAGAAACAGGAACACAAAAGATAACGGCGATCTGTCGATTAGCCCTGAGGCGAGTGGTGCGACGATCAGGACTGAGGCAACAAGAGCGGCCCCGGAACGTCTGTCATTTGATGTAAGCGGCCGCGCTTAGCGCCCGGTTACATGATTAGCCGTCACGGTTGCGACCACCCGTATCTCGCCTTCAGGGTCGTCGTCGTAGACATCTCGTCCCATGTGTTTCCGGGCGATATTGTTGACGAACTCGTTGTCGATATCGTCCTCAAATGAAATCGTGCCGCGAACTTCAAGGTAGTGCGAAGAGTCGTCCGGGTCCGTGATAGAGACGGCGCAACGGGGATCGGCGATAAGGTTGCGGTATTTTTTGCGCGACTTCGTGAGGCTGATCTTGAGATCACCATCGATCAGCATCACGATCACCGGATTGTTCTGCAGCGCGCCGTCCGGACGCGTTGTCGCCAGATGACCGATGACATTCTTGTCAAAGATGCACAGGAACTTGTCGGGGATCATTGTCGAGGCCTTCCTAATCGGATTTCCGGGATACTACGGCAGAGTGATCTTAGACACAGTTGTCTCTGAGGTATTCACCACCCAGAGCGAAGCGTTCATACCGGGACTCGCCGGGGCCGACACCATGCTCACGGGCCCCTTGCCCACTGGAAGCGTGACGATCTCTTCGCCGTCCAATCCCAGCCGGGTGACTGTGTTGTCTACGAAATTGCTGACCCAGATCGATTCGCCGTCAAACACCAACCCGGAGGGCCACGCTCCCGCTGGTATCTCTTTCAAGACCTCCCCGCCCGTGCTCAGGATTGTCACCAGATCGAGCCAGTTAGAAGCAACCCATACCGAGGTGCCGTCGAAAGCGAGTGCGGTCGGCCCCTGTCCGCCGGTGTCTGTGCCGATGCCTTCGTAATCTACATTGCGTTTCCCGACCGGGAACGATCCCAAAACATCGCCCTCCAGCGATATCTTGTCGACCGTGTGAAGGTTCAAACTGGCCAACCAAATGGCATCGCCATCAAAGGTTACGGCCCACGGCGATGGGTGGTTCCCGGGCACCGCGACGGACAGTAGATCTTCGCCGTCTGGGGCAAGTTTGTGCAGTGAGTTGCCCCAGGATGCGACGACCCACATGTTCGTCCCGTCGCTGACCATAGCAGCTGGGGAAGTGTAGCCGCCGCCAACAGGGAACTCGCCTATCTCGTGTCCGTCGAGCGTCAATTTTGTGACAGAGCTGACGGAGTTGTTGCCGACCCACATGAACTCGCCATCAAACGCCAGCGGCCGCGGGGTTACCCCGACCGGGTACGTGGCGATGATCTGACCATCGCTGTCCAGCTTTGAAACAGTGTTGTCACCGACCATGGTGACCCATACGTTTTCGCCGTCAAACGCCAGATCTCCGGGCGTCCTGATGCCGCCAAAGGTCTCGATCAAGTAGCCATCGATTGTTATCGGTGACGGAAGTGGAACTGGGGTTGCGGTCGGACGCGGCACGCGCGTCGGAATCGAAGGTGTGGCGGTGGCCGGAATGGGCGTGTCCGGCGGGGGTGTGGGGGCGACATCCCCGCTGCCGCATGCGGCAGCGCCGAACGCAAAAA
>CAUZKS010000224.1:0-3979 GCA_963580625.1 Dehalococcoidia bacterium
CATGTTCGAGGACGGCGTGAATGATCAGCATGTGCGGGAACTGCAGTGCGAAGGTCGTGTCGGTGATGGACGGGCAGAGACCGCAGATCAGGTGCGAGGGTCGCTGGCGTGCGCCGTACATAACGGCACGGTACGGCTCGGTCTCGACTGCTCACAGGTCGATGTGTCAGTCACGATAGCGATGTGTGGAAGCAGAGGCAGAGGGTGGGAGTCGTCGTTACCGGAATTAGGAAGCTAGGAGTTGAGGTACGAGGCCCCGGACTCCGCTGCGACTTTCGTATCTCGATATACTCCGCTCATGTAGAGCCCCCCGGTGTAGAGACAAGTTGACCTACAACCGGCCCGGAAACGTGACACACCTCTCGGCGTTTTGAAGCTCTGAGTAAGTAGGTTAATCAGGATTCCGGCATCGGGTCACTGGAATTTGACGGCCTTGCACTTGCTTTACGCCTCGTGCGCTCAAGTTCGATGTATGAAAAGGCCGCCCCACACATCAAAAGCACAACGATAAAAAAAATGACTCCGATAAATAATTGTGGATTCATTTTCTAAGCACCTCAAGAGCCACCCCGAGACTCAGAATAGATGGGACCCAGAGGCCAACAAATATCGCTTCAAGTTCCGCGTCATCTCCAAGAAACCAGAGAGCCACGGACACAACGAAGGATAGGAACGCACTAGCCATGTATAGCCAGGTGAACATCGAAAACCCCTGGAATACTCTGGCTTCTTTATTAGGATCGTGTTCTTGAACCATGGTTATTGAACTTCCTTTCTGTGTTTGAGCCTCACCTCGTCTTTAGTGGTGAGGCTCAGAATGCTGCGACGAGGTCTATCGACCCGTATCAGACGAGATCAGGAATGACTGTCAGGGCGACTACGCCAGCGATTGCGACAAGTACGTAAACCAGCCGTGAAAAGGCGTTAACGGTGCCGAAACGGTTACCACCGGCAATTGCGGCCACCAGGTCAAACTTGAAAAGTCCGACGAGTCCCCAGTTGAGCGCGCCAACTGCAGCTAAAACTATGGCCAAGATCTGAATCGCTTCCATTTGAGTTCTCTCCCGTACCGGGTTCTCGGTACCCACTTAGGTGTTTGCTTGGTCTTAACTAGTGCTGTTTATGTTCATCGCATCTGGTTGTAATATCCAGTTGTGCTGTACATATTCATCATTATTAAACGGTTGTTGGGTATTGTCAACATTGAATCCCGGATGTCTTTGGGGACGGAAAATTCCCATAGATCATTATCTTCAATTGGCGTAGGATATAGTCATCATTACTGCCAATGCTCAACAGAGTTGCGCACGTAACCCTAGAACATCAAAAGAGGAGTGACCGTTGGCCGAGTTCAATACCTCTGCTGGCAGGGCGACAACCCGGGCAGATCCCAAGGATCTGAATCATCTGCGCGACGAGTACACCGAGGCCCTCATGGCAGGAAATGAGCGGGCGGCAAGCGCCGCCATCGATCGCGCTCTGGCACTGAACTGGGACCTGAAGACAATCTATGTCGACTTGATGCGAAACCCGATCCTTCTTGTCGGTGAGATGTGGGACCGGGGCGAAATTTCTGCTGCCTATGAGCACCAGATCACGCAGTACACCATCCAGGAGATGGGGCGCCTCAGGCGTGAATTCCGCCCTGATCAGCACCTTGGGTTTCGTGCCGTGGTGACTTCAGTCGAGGGAGATCAGCACGTAGTTGGGGCCCTGATGGTCGCAGACTTACTACGCCAAGCCGGATGGGATGTCGACTACCTTGGAGCTGATACTCCAGCTGTAGACCTGACCGACTTTGTCCGAGAACGTAAACAGGATCTCGTAGTCCTGTCGGTCACTTCCCGCGAAAGCCTTGGATCCCTCCGAACGACGGTGGAGAACCTTAAAACCATCGACCCACCACCGACAGTAATGATTGGTGGTCGTGCAGTGTCTTTCGAATCCGATTCAACTCCAGACCTTTGGGGGGCTGACGCAATCGCGAGGGATGCCTCAGAGGCCGTTGTTATCGCACGCACTCTGGCAGTCGGTGTGGAGGGTTCCGACTCAATTGCCGATCTGCTCAGTCGGATCGGTGGACGGATACGCGCCTCTCGCCTCGATGCGGGTATGAACCAGGCAGAACTAGCATCGGGTGCCGGACTCGACCGTACATATATCGGGGCCGTGGAACGCGGCCGCCAGAACGTCACTATGGCCGCGCTACTCCGATTGGCCGATGCTCTCGGGGTTTCGATCGACGATCTGATTTCAAAGTAAATACGCTCGAGAGTCCTACACCTGTCGCACTCAGTACACGACACGCGAGCAGGTGCAGTCAGTCAAAGTTCTGGAACTCAGATGCGATCGGTAACGTTCAGATAAGCTTGGGTCCCGTATTGTTTATTGACCGGATATCACCGCCAGTGAGGTGATACCTACGCAAACAACCCCGCCACGTGACTTACAACATATTCGGCGTCTTCGCCTACCCCGATGAACTGAGCTGACTTCGATCCGTACATCCACTGCAAGCCCATGAAGTAAAGACCAGGGTAATCAGTGACCCCTCGGTGCTGATTCGGGTAATTGTGATCTCCGGTTATGGGAAGTTTGATCCAGTCAAAGTCGTACTTGAATCCGGTCGACCAGATAATCGTTTTTATTCCAGCTTCTACAAGATTCAACGAATCTGGACTTTCGCCTTTGGGCCAGTCTTGAATATCGGGCGGGGCGGCTGTGTCATCAGGCGGAACCTGAATTCCGTTTTGTTTCACATATTCGTCAACGTTGCGCATCCAATTCACAGGATGTTCGTCCACGGCCCTCAATATCTCGGTGAGGTTGGTTCTGAGCGTTAGTGAATCATCCTCCCCGCCGGTCACTGGACCCACCAGCGCCACACCGTTCTTAGCCATCTGGCGCAGGTAAATATCGTGCCCGCCTTTGGCTCCACTTGTGTGGGACGAAGCCCCGTATCGAGCGTCGTCAATCGACTCGACATTTTCGATCGTCATGTCGAAGCTGCCCATCGTGTAGTTCCACCATGATGAATCACGTCCACGGTATCGTCGTGGACGTCTCCCGGCATTCCCGACCGACAACCAGACCGTCTTGCCAGCTTCATACAACTCTTCGGCAATCTGTGCCCCAGACTGACCTGAGCCAACCACCAGCACTCCGCCCTCCGCGAGCGACGCTGGGTTCTTGTAATCCGCCGAGTGGATCTGTCTGATTGAGCCAGATAAGGAAGTGGCGTAACTAGGAATCTTTGGAACTCCAAACGCCCCTGTGGCAACAACAACACAACGGGCCCGAAATCTCTCGCCGGAATTGGCGGTCAGAAGATATTGGTGGCCCACACGCTCCAGATTTTCAATATCGATACCTGTCCTCACCGGAGCATCGAAATGTTTCGCGTAGTTCCGTAGATAGTCGACCGTCTCGATCTTTGAGAGATATCCATCAGGCTGGATGCCGGCGTAATGAAATCCGGGTAGGCGCACAGCCCAGTTGGGATTCACGAGGTGGAATCCGTCCCACCGCTCAACATCCCAGGTATTGCCGACCAGACCCCGTTCAAGAACAACATGAGCGATGTTTTGTTCGGTTAGGAAATAACTCGTTGCCAAACCGGCAGAACCCGCACCAATGATCACGATGTTGTGCAATTCGTCTGGGCTCTCCGTCGACATCGGCTCCGGACACCTTTTTATTCGTTCGAAAATTGAATTTGCGTTATCAGCCTGGCGACCCAAACCAACAAACTACAGGCGGAGCGACGAGGATGTTAGCTGTTGACCTCATCTGTACGTACCGACCGCCAAACCGAGCGTGGGCGACCAACCAGTCCATAAAGAACGCGGGAAAGTTAAGCCAATTGGGCATAACGTCCGTTCGGGTTCAACTCCCTCCCTGAGCACCAGTTTTGAAGTCGATCGGGCCTCGGAAATGGAAGTCTTCTGTGGGGGGCCGTTGGACCCGGGTTGTTACAAGT
>CAUZKS010000225.1:0-3964 GCA_963580625.1 Dehalococcoidia bacterium
GGCGCACGCAACACCTTGGTCCGAATAGAACGGGCAAACGACAACTACTAGGCCGCCGAGAAATCGCGGCGACAGAACTGGTTCATCGTGGATCTAGATACAAAAAATATGGCAGGAGAGGTCGTCGCTACCGTCGAGGTAAGTGACTACGTCTTCGCGGAGCCTATGAACGGCCCGTTGTTGCACCAGGCCGTGGTGGCCCAGCAGGCGAACCGTCGCCAAGGCACCCACAGCGTACGAACGCGTGGCCAAGTCGTGCACTCCAACCGCAAGCTCAGGGCCCAGAAGGGTTCCGGTAGAGCTCGCCTTGGGGATGCAGGAAACCCCGGTCTTCGTGGAGGTGGTGTCGCACATGGCCCACACCCGCGGGACCACTCGAAGCGGTTGCCCGTGCGGATGCGCCGAAACGCATTACGCGTAGCTCTCTCCGACAAGGTCCGTAACGGTTATATAACGGTTATTGAAGACCTCTCGGTAGATAAGCCAAACACCAAGGCGATCCTCGAGATGTTGAGCGCACTGGATATCAAGGGATCGGCTCTGATCATCACCACAGCGCCGACCGACGATCTCCGCAGGTCCGTTCGGAATATCCCGAACACGGACACGATGGCGTCACGGCTACTGAGCCCGCTTGAGACGACGCGTGCCCGCAACATCATCATCTCCAAGCACGCCGTCGAGATGATCGACGAGTTGTGGGGCCACCCGACCACAAAGCCGGGAAGGGCCTCCCACCAGGTCGAGGAAGCAGGTAGCCCGGCATGAGTCTCTTCGACGTACTTATCAGGCCAATCGTGACGGAACAAAGCACACTGTTGCAGGAACGCGGCAAGTACGTGTTCCAGGTACAGAAGAGCGCCAACAAGGCCGACGTGAAGGCGGCGGTCGAAAAGGTGTTTGAAGTAACGGTTCTTGACGTCAACACGATGGTCATCAAGGGCAAGAGCAAGCGATTCGGCCCGCGGCCGGTGAGCCGGCCAAACTGGAAAAAAGCCGTCGTCACACTGCAAGCAGGCGACACAATTCAACTGTTCGAGGGCGCCTAGATGCCGGTACGAAGACTAAAGCCAACCTCCCCGGGTAACAGAAATACCGTCCTCTCTGACTTCTCCGATATCACGCGGAGCAAGCCAGAGCGCTCGCTTCTCGCACCCCTTCGCAAAAAGGGTGGACGTAACAACACCGGCAAGATCACCGTCCGTCACCGCGGCGGTGGCCACAAACGACGTTACCGAATCATCGACTTTGCTCGAATGAGACGTGACGTCTCGGCCAGCGTTATATCGATCGAGTACGACCCCAATCGGTCAGCTCGCATCGCTCTGGTCCAGTATCACGACGGACCGAAGATCTACATCATCGCTCCAGATGGAATTGGAGTGGGAGACACGATCATCGCCGGTGACGGCGTGGCTGTAGTTCCGGGCAACGCCCGCAAGATCGGCACACTGCCGACGGGTACATATGTCCACAACATTGAAATCCAGCCCGGCAAGGGCGGTAAAATGGTCCGCTCCGCTGGCACCGTCGCCCAGGTGATGGCGCACGAGGAGAAGTACACGCAGATTCGTCTGCCTTCCGGTGAAGTGCGCCGGCTGCTTTCTGAGTGCATGGCGACCGTCGGCCAGGTGGGCAACGGAGATCACAAGAACCAGAAACTCGGGAAGGCGGGACGCAATCGTCACCGCGGATTCCGGCCCACGGTCCGTGGCGCTGCGATGAACCCGAGCGACCACCCGCACGGTGGTGGTGAGGGTCGAGTCGGGATTGGCTTGAAGCACCCGAAGACACCGTGGGGCAAACCCGCGCTTGGTCCGCGAACCCGGCGCAATAAAGCTGGCGATAAGTTCATCGTCCGTAGGCGATACCAGAAGTAACCGCAACACAACAGGAATTACATGTCACGCTCGATTAAAAAAGGTCCATTCGTCGAAGAGAAGCTGATGACTCGTGTGCGGCGCGCCCAGCGTGCATCGTCACGGAACGTCATCCGGACCTGGTCACGGGCCTCGATGATCATGCCCGAGATGGTTGGGTTAACTATCGGCGTCCACGATGGTCGACGGCACATCCCTGTCCTCATCGGCGAGAACATGGTTGGTCACCGTCTCGGCGAATTCGCGCCGACACGGACCTTCCGGGGACACGTCGGTCGGTCAGACAGGACAACCTCCATCCGGTAGACCGGCAGGTCTGTAACGGAACTAACTACAACAGGTCCCGAACTTCGGGGCTTACGGGAATCTAGAAACAGATAGATCGGGACGATGGCAGTCAGGGCATACAACAAAAGCATAGGGATTTCGGCCTTCAAACTACGGAAGGTCGCTGACCTCGTGCGCGGTCGGCCGGTTGAAGAGGCGCTCAACACGCTTCGTTTCATGATCAGCCCGTCCGCGACGGTCATGTCGAAGACAATCGCGTCCGCAGCCGCCAACGCTGAAAACAATGAATTGATGGATCGCAGCACGCTGCGGATCGTCACCGTAACCGTAGACCAGGGCACGACCCTTCGGCGATTCCGCCCGAGGGCCCGTGGCCGTGTCGGAGCCTTCAACCGACCAAGCAGTCACCTGACTGTGGAAGTCAATGAGGAAGTAGGAAACTAGGTTGGGCCAGAAAACTCACCCGGTAGGGTTCCGCCTAGGTGGCGTACACCCGTGGCAGGCTCGCTGGTTCGCCGATAAAGCGGCCGGCTATCGCACCCTGGCCGTAGAAGACCAGGCCATCAGAAAACTTATCGCTGACCGGTACGAAGAGACCGGCGGTATCACACGCGTCGAGATCGAACGCGGTACACAGGACCTTGTTGTCTCTGTGCACACCGCACGCCCCGGCATCGTTATTGGCCGTGGCGGACAGCGTGTAGATGAGCTTCGCACAGAGCTTGAAAATCTCACCGGTAAACGGGCCCGACTCAACATCCAGGAGGTCCGCAACGCCGACGTTGACGCATACCTGGTTGCCCGCAACATCGCTGATCAGCTTGAACGGCGTGTCGCCTACCGACGTGCGATGCGGCTTTCCGCCCAGCGCACGATGCAGGCCGGTGCGCAGGGCGTCAAGATCATCGCTTCCGGTCGACTGGGCGGTGCAGAAATCGCCCGTAACGACAAGGCCATCGAGGGCAGGGTGCCCCTGCACACTCTTCGTGCAAACATCGACTTTGCTATCGCCGAGGCCGCCACTACGTTTGGCCGTATCGGCATCAAGGTCTGGATCTACAAAGGTGACATCCTCCCCGAGGGTCGCGCCGGCAGGACGCTGAACGTTGCGGATGTGGTTGCTGAGCAGGAAGCCGCCAGCGCAGCCGCACTGGCGGCTCCGGCGGAAGCAGAAGTGCCTGCGGGTAGTGTTGCGGTAGAGATCCCGGAGGAGGCGGCTGTTGAAGCTGCGTCTTCCGAGGAATCAGCCGGCGCATCAGACGCAGTTACAGATACCGACGACGCAGCCGAAAAGCCGGAGACATAGACGATGCTTCAACCAAAAAGGGTTAAGTACCGCAAGCACCACCGGGGACGTATGAACGGCTCACCAAAAGCCGGGAGTTCCTTGGAGTTTGGCGCGCTAGGTCTGAAGTCGTTGGAAGCCGCATGGCTGACTTCACGACAGATCGAGGCGGCACGTCGGGCCATCGTTCACAAACTAAACCGTGGTGGACAGGTTTGGATTCGGGTATTCCCCGACAAATCTGTTTCCGCCCGGCCGGCCGAGACCCGCATGGGCGGCGGCAAGGGCGCAGTAGACCACTGGGTCGCAGTCGTTCGCCGTGGCCGGATCATGTTTGAGATCGGCGGAGTTCCGATCGATCTGGCACGTGAGGCGCTTGTTAGTGCCAGCCACAAGCTGCCGGTACGAACAACTATTATTTCCCGCGAGAACCTGGTCTAGACGGAGATACAGGTGAATATTGACGAAGTAAGAGGGCTAAGCCACGACGAGCTCATGAAAGAGCTTGAAG
>CAUZKS010000226.1:0-3882 GCA_963580625.1 Dehalococcoidia bacterium
TCGCGCCGTTGACCACTTCATCCAGGAGGTCATCGATGGACTTGGTCGGGAAGTTCTTGGCGCGTCCGACGATCCGCTCGACGTACACGGAACTCAACTGACCGGATACGAATGGGCCAGCGATTTCCCGTTGGCGGGCGTAGTCATCAATGTCTGCGATGCTGCGAGCTTCCTTAAACGTGAGTTCGCCGGAATCGACTTTCTTGCCGAGCTCCGGGTCCAAGTTTCGGATCAGACTCTCATAGTGGTGAATCGTCCCCGGGGTGATCGCGGTACGGCGGGCAAGTTCCTGCTGCGTGACGGAGTGCTCCTTTCTGTATTCAAGGAAAGCGCGCCCGAGCTGCATGGGCGGGATTTTTTCATGGTGGTAGTTTTCGCTGAGCTGGAGTTCCCGGAGTTCTTGCTCATCGATGCCAGCGCGGAGCTGTCCGTCGATGTCAGTAAGTCCGGCTCTGCGCGCGGCCATCCACAGGCGCTCACCAACGACGATGACGTAGGGGGCAGCGTCCGGGTCGCTATCGCAAGCCGGGTTGGACCTCACGATGAGAGGTTGGCGCAACTCCAGTGTGCGCAGGTCATCCGACGTGTTCGCACTGCGCCCTTTACGGGGCAGCTTACGCGGTTGATCGGGGTCTGGAATTATGGAGTGGACCGGTAGGAGCATGCCAGCCTCCCGCTTCTGATGATGTGTCTGTTGGGTTGTCTCGCTCCCCGATTGGGATGGGAGGAGGTCCCGGTCGAACTGAGAACATTCTGGACGGTCGGAGAAGTAGTTTCCAAAACTGTCCAGAATTAAAACGGCCACGTTCCGAATATGCATTGACTTTGGAATTGGGCTGGGATAGTTTGATGTTGCTAGGATTGAACCCTTCCCAGTTTCCCATCGTGATAAACGTGACATCTCCTTCCCCCACGATACCCCCATATGTCCCGTATCGGACATTCCGAAATTTCTTGGAATTCCTTGGGGAAGGCATGCCTGCGAGGATAGATAGAAGCGTTTGGGGCCAGCGGGCGTCCGGAAGTACGGGTATCCAGCTAATGACGGCACTCCGGGTTCTGGAGCTTGTGGACGACAATGGTCGACCGACCGAGGACCTTGAACATCTGGCTGGCCTGGAGGGTGACGAGCGCCGCGCCGGATTGGCGACGCTGTTGCGACGGCACTATCCGCCGGTGTTCGCTCTGGATTTGACGCGTGCGACCCGGGCGCAGTTCAGAGAGGCGTTTCGGAATTTCGGCGCCAAGGAGGGCGTGCTCGCCAAATGTGAGGCGTTCTTTATCCAGGCGGCGCAGGACGCGGGCCTTGAGCTTTCGTCATACGTTCTGGCTGGACGGCATGTATCGAGAAGAGCTTCAAGCGGTTCCATCAGATCTCGCCAGCAGTCGGTAGAGCGTTCGTCGTCCCAGCCGGACCCGGTAGTGGTAGCCGTTCCGGTTCAGGCCGCGGGCGTTTCTATCGCCGAGATGGTGCTCAAAAAATACCCGGATTTCGACCCGAACTGGGACGTCACGACACAACAGAAGTGGTTCGACGGGATGACTAAACTTATGGAGTCCCTCGGCCAGGGCGGTGGCGATCAGGCCTCCGGTGACTCCGGGGCCGGATAGGTCACGTCCGTGAGATGTGACGTGTCTGAGACGTAGACGATCTCAAGGCCGGTCGGCCCTTGTCTCAGCAACGTTATCGACGCCGTCTCTATGTTCCAACTGAGCAAACCGGTGAACTTGCCGTGCTCGATCCAATTGAGGATCGCGTTGATAGGCCCGCCGTGTATGACAAGGGCGACGCGTTGCTGCTTGTCGAAACGATCCAGAACCCGGTTTTGCAGTGCGTTGATTACTCGTCCCGCAAATTCCGTTGAAGATTCACCGCCATACTCTGAGAAGTCGGCGATGAATGGTTTTTGGAAGAGCTTCGCCTTCACTACTGCAAGGTCATGGCTGCGGAGGTCTCCGATGCCGATTTCGTCAAACTCAGGAACGAATTCTGGCTGGATCTGGGAGGATGCGACGTAGGGAGCGGCCGTTTCATTGGCCCGCTCGAGGCCGCTCGTGATCACCACGTGCGGGTCGATCGATTCCAGCCTGGGTGCGAGTGCGCTGGCCTGGGCTTGACCCAGTTCACTCAGGTGAGCGGGGTCTGGATAAAGGCCGTTCGGACCGAGCTCGGTATCGCCGTGTCTGACAAGGTATAAGTCCACCACGACATAGTAGAGCTTGAAGATCAGGTCTAGGCTTGAGTCAGAAGAGTGTTTCAGCGGCGTTGGAAACATCCATTCAGGAAAGATGAACCCATGAAGGGTGCGTTCAGACTCACGACGGTTGCCGGTGTCGATATCGGCGTCCACTACACGTGGCTGTTCGCGTTCGCCCTGATCACGTGGACGCTTGCGAGCAACTGGTTTCCGTCTGACTACCCTCACTGGGCTGCGTACACCTACTGGGTGACAGCGATGTTGGCGGCGTTGTTGCTGTTTGCCTCCCTTCTCATTCATGAGCTGGCGCACTCCCTGGTGGCGATCGCGCGGGGGCATGTGGTTCGGGGAATCACGCTCTTTATATTTGGAGGCGTGAGCGACATTGGCGGCGAAACTCGATCCGCAAGGGACGAGTTCTTGATCGCCTTCGTTGGCCCGATGAGCAGCCTTTCGCTCTCACTGGCCGGATTTCTGGGATTGCGGGCGGGGGTCGGTGGAGGCGGCTCTCCGGTGGAGGGGATCCTCATCTACTTCACACTTGCCAACCTCCTCGTGGGGTTGTTCAATCTGCTTCCTGGATTCCCGCTGGACGGCGGACGGGTGTTGCGGTCGATCATCTGGGCCACCACCGGGAGCATGTCACGCGCCACCGCGATCGCATCGATGGTTGGCATCGGGTTCGGATGGCTTCTGATTAGCGGAGGGGTGTTCATCGCCATTACCGACGATGTGGTATCCGGATTGTGGATGGGCTTCATCGGCTGGTACCTGAAAGACTCTGCGGTCGCGGTGCGACGAAGCGAACACCGCTCCGTGCGACCCCGGGGAACCCTGGATGGGGTTTTGGTGAGAGAAGTGATGTCACCGCCCTCCCGACCCGTCGAACAGGGGATGTCGATCGCAGAACTTGTGGACGACTACATGATCCCGTTTCGTCGTCGTTCGGCGCCGGTCATCGTGAGCGGGCGTTTCGCCGGGATTGTCACGCTTCAGGACCTGGAGGGCGTGCGTCGGGATCTCTGGAAGGAGACTCCCGTGTCGGCCGTGATGACGCGACCGCCACTTTTGTCGGTCCACCCCGACGATCCGCTATCCGAGGCGATCGGCTTGATAGCGACTCACCGGTTGAATGAACTGCTCGTGCTAGATGTGGATGGTCTAGTCGGTGTAGTGAATCGCTTAGATGTGATGCAATTCTTACACATAAAATAGATGTTTACTATTTTAATTAATCTTGTAAATATGAATGATTTAAATTGGGACTATTACAAAAGTTAATTGACAATCAGAGACGGTTCATTGTTTGGCTTCAATGGGAAGCTAGAGTTCCGCCCAAAACTAAATCTCCGACGCCTGACGTGGATCGTGAAAGCCCTCGGACACGAATCGTAGAGCCTGAAGATAGTCCCGGGATCGATCAGGCGGATAGGCGGATCTGACGTCCCTGTAGTCCGAGGTAGACTGGCACGCTGGCGTCAACTACGGCGACGAGGCCGTCACGGAATGCGAGTTGGGCGTGGATGCTTCACCCCACCAGATCGAAGACTCCGCCGGCGATCAACAGGAAGTCTGGCGATTCGGTCTTGCATAGCGCCTGTAGATTGCGAAACGCATCGAAGGGGGCTGTTCTCGGGCGTTCGTCAACGGCTGCGCTCGGATTACGTAACCTGGAAGTACGGGC